>NZ_SSDN01000054.1:0-74662 GCF_004794355.1 Microbacterium sp. K36
GGCAGTGGCGACGGCCTCCGCTGCGGTGACGCGCTCGGCGGCGCGGCGCGGTGCCTCGGCTTCCAGCGCGACGGCGCGCTCCCAGACCCCGGACGCCCGTGTCCGGTCGGCGATCCACGCATCGAGGTCGTCGGTCTCGACACCGAGCTGATCCCAGTCCGCGCGTGCGCGCTTCTCCGCAGCCACCGCGTCATCAGCCGCCGTCACGGCACGGTCGGCCGCGGTGATCAAGGACCGCAGCACCTCGGCCGCCCGTGCCCTGGCGAGCTCCGCCTTCGCCTCGGCGATGGCTCCCTCCTCGGCGTCCAGACGCGCCATCGCCGCACGGGCACGGTCGCGCTCGCTTTGGGCACGTTGATCCTCACGTGCGGCGGCCAGAACGGCATCGGCGGCCTCGAACCGCTTCTCCGCCTCCTGACGCTCGGCAGCGCGCCGTTCCGCCCGGTACGCAGCGCGCGCCTGCGCCAGTTCCAGCTCCGCCAGGCGATCGGCCGTCGTGACGCCCTCCCCCTGCATCTCCGGTCCGACCTCGCCGTCGGCGTCGGCGGCGTCGCGCCCGAGGTCGGCATCCGCCACGAGGCGCTCGGCCTCGTCCAGCCGCGCGGAGACCGTGGCGAGACGCGCGCCGAGGCTCTGCTCGGCGCGGCGACGGCGCTCGTCGAACCGCGTCTGGACGTCTTCGAAACGCTCGGTGCCGAAGAGCCGGCGCAGCAGCGCCTGCCGGTCCCGGCTGCCCGCCAGGAGGAACTCCGAGAAGCGGTTCTGCGCGAGGAGGATCACCTGCAGGAACTGCTCGCGGCTGAGCTGAAGGATGTCGTCGAGCTCGTGCGCCACGTCGACGGCCCGCGCCGCGCGACCGACCCAGCCATCGTCCGTGAACTCCTCCAGGGAGACCGCCGCCGCCTGCTTGGTCAGGCCTCCGCCACGACGAGCCGGCCGGAGGTACTCGGGCGAACGCGTGACCCGGTAGCGACCGGACGGCGTGCTGAACTCGACGACCACCTCGGAGGGGTCGTCCGGTTCGCTGTGGTCGCTGCGAAGCCTCTTCTCCCCGCCGTCGTACCGCGGCACCCCGCCGTACAGCCCGAAGCAGACCGCATCGAGGATGCTCGACTTCCCCGCTCCGGTGCGGCCGGCGATGAGGAAGATCCCGTCGTCGGCGAAGGCGTCGAAGTCCACGGTCTGCCGCGCACGGAAAGGCCCGAACCCCTCGACCTCCAGTCGATGCAGTCGCACTAGACGAGGGCTTCCGCGCGGACCCGGTCGTCGAGCACCTCACGGATCAGCTCGCGTTCGACCTCGGTGGCTCCGTGGCCGGCCCGCACGTGCTCGAGGAACGCCTCGATCCGGTCGGCATCGGTCACCGCGGCGCGCAGCCGCTCACCGTACGAGCGCTCGCGCTCCTCTCCGGTCGCAGCGGGCTGATGCTGCACCATGGCACAGTGCGGGTACGCCTCGCGGAGCCGTCGCATGGGCTCGGTCTGCGGTACGGCGTCGGTGTAGACGGCGCACACCCAGGCGTCGGCGTGCGCGGCGATGTTCTCTGCGGAGAGGATCTCCTCGAAGGTGCCGGTCAGCGTGACCAGGCGCCGCGGAACCGGGAGCTCCAGCCACTCGACGCCCGCAAGTCCGTCGGCATCCAGGTCGACGAGCCAGGAGCCGCGCGGCTTGTGCTGTTCGCCGAAGCTGTAGTGCAGCGGAGCGCCGGCGTACCGCACCCGCTCGCTCACCTGCTGGCGACCGTGGATGTGGCCCAGTGCGACGTAGTCAGGTCCGCCGAACGCACGAAGGGGGACGACGTCGAGGCCGCCCTGCCGCACCTCGCGCTCCAGGCCCTCCGTCGGCTCCACGCCCGCGGCGAAGCAGTGGGCGATCGCGACCGACCGGCCCTCGTGCTCCCGCATGCCCGCGCGGACGAGCGTCATCGCGTGCGTCATGGTCTGCGCCTGCGTGCGCAGCTGCCGCCCCTCGGCGTCGCCCTCCGGCCAGTGCTGGCGGACGATCGCCGGCTCCAGATACGGGATCCCGAAGAAGTGCACGGGACCGTGGGCATCGTCGATCGTGACGGGCGTGCCGACCGCGAGGGGATCGGTGAGCACGTGGATGCCCTCGCGCAGCAGCCGGGCCTGGAACCCCAGCCGCGCGGCGGAGTCGTGGTTCCCGCTGGTGACGACCACCCGCGCACCCGTCTCGTGGAGACCGACGAGGGCGTCGCCCAGCAGCGTGTACGCGGCGGCCGAGGGCGTGGCGGAGTCGAACACGTCGCCCGCGACGATCACGGCGTCGACCTCGTGCTCCCTGACCTGCGCGGTCAGGGCGGCGAGCACCTCCGCGAGCGCATCCATGGTGGAGTTGCCATGGAACGTCCGGCCGATGTGCCAGTCCGAGGTGTGCAGGATCCGCATACCCCCACGGTACGAAGACCCTCGGACATTCCCTCCGAGGCGTGCCGGGAGCGCCGTCTCCCGGGGCGCGAGGAGGAAGCGGAAGGTCCCCTGACCCACCCTCGTCGCGGCGACCGGCACGTGGTGATGCGAGATGCGCTGTGCACCTTCACCTGTGCGGCGTGCGGGGCTGCGCGATGCGAGATCAGGGCTGCCCTCCGCCCACAGGTGCCGGCTTGCCCCGCCGGCTGAGGGTTGTGCCCGCTCCGCCGCGACTACCGACTTCCGCTCTCCTCCTCGAGGTCGTGCGACCAGTTCGCCTGCTGGATCCGGTTGTCGAGCTCTCGGAGCTCCTGGGCGACCGCATCCGCCCGCGCACGCAGCGCGGCGACGGGCAGCGCCGACACCTGCCGCAACTCCGAGCGCATCTGGCGCAGGTACTGCTCGTTCGCCCCGGAGGCCGCGGTCGCGGCGTCCGTGAGCACGGCGTGGCGCAGGCGCAGCACGTCTCGCGCGGCGAGCGCATCGGTCATCGTCCCGTCCGCGCCGAGGTCGAGGCGGGCGTTCGTCGCGTTGATGCGTCGGATCAGGCTCTGCAGCCGGGTCAACGCGCCCTCCGCCTCCTCGATCAGCGCCGCCGCGTCCTCGGCGGGCTCCTCGCCCTCCTGATACCGGGCGTTCGCGACGATGCGCGCCCGCAGCTGCTCGAGGCGGCGCTGCAGATCGGCGCGGGCGGCGAGGGCTTCGGCGAGTCTCATGACCTCATCCTCGCAGGCGGAGGCCGTAACAGTTCGTCATACGGACGGAAGGTCAGCGCGTGCGGAGAAGGCCCGACTGGTCGGGGTGCGCGGCGAACCACTCCGCCACGTACCAGCAGACGGCGTCCACCTTGCGGTCGCCGCGCTCCGCGATGTCGGCCACGGCCCCCTCGACCACCTTCCCGGCGTACCCGTTTCCGCGGAATGCCGGGACCGTGTAGGCCCGCGTGAGCGCGACCGTGTGGCCGTCGTCCCGGTAGTCGAGCACGCTGACGAGCTTCCCGTCGCGCGTGAGCGTGTACCGCGATGCGTCCTTCTCGTCGGTCAGGATGAAGCCGCCGACGGTGTGCGAGATCGTCATCCGTGTCACGTTACGCCTCTTGCGACGCGCCCGGGCGTTTTGACATGTCCCGTCACGATCGGACATAATCCCCCCATGACCATCAACGCACGCCCTTTGTCCGCCCAGGAGGCGAACGGGACTGCCGGGATGATGATGCCCGGTCGCGTTGACATGTGTTGCCGAATGTGTCGCTGAACGAACAGCCACCTCGCCTGACCTGACTCCTCGCCATCTGCGAGAGCAGTGTCCCGAGCACACACCCGTGCTCGCTTCCCCGGCTCCGCCGGTCATTCGTGCAACGCATCCGAGCCCCCTCCCGCCGGGCTCACGTCCTGAGGACCCATCATCATGTCGAACTCCGCCCTTCTCGAGCGTCCCGCCGTCACCGCCCCGAACCGCACCGTCCGCCCCGCCGAGCCGTCGGCTCCGCTGGCCCCGGCCGGCGCCGACCTCCCCGCCGTCCGCTCGCCCCGCGGCTTCGCCCTCTACGTCGGCCTGGACGAGATCAAGGCCGCCGAAGCCGGTGTGAGCCTTCCGCTGCTCGTCGACGCCCTCCGCCGCACGCTGGCCGAGCTCGCGCCCGGTGCCGAGACCCACGCCACCGTCGCCCTCGCCCCGCACGGCTCCGGCGGCCGAGACCTCGACGTCGTGCGTCTCGCTCTTCAGGAGCCCGGCGCGATCGCCCGCACCAAGGCCGCCGCCGAGGAGGAGACCACGCCCGAGGAGTCCGGCGTCACCGTCGACATCTCCCGCAAGCGCGTGCTCATCGACGGCGAATCCGCCGCCTTCACCTACAAGGAGTTCGAGCTGCTGCAGTACCTCGTCCTCCGCGAGGGCCGCACGATCGAGCGCAGCGAGCTCGTCGCCGCCCTCTGGCAGGCCCAGGACGACGAGACCCCGGGCGAGCGCACGATCGACGTGCACGTGCGCCGGCTGCGGGCGAAGCTCGGCCGCTACGAGGACATCGTCCGTACCGTGCGCGGCATCGGCTACCGCTTCGACCGTCACGCCGACGTCGTTATCCGCTACGGCCACGGAACCCCGTCGCCCGACCGCTTCTGACCCGCTCCTCCTCAGCCCGGAGGCCGGTGTCAGCAGCCGCGCGTAGGGTGGGCGCATGACCCTCGCCGCCGCCCCCGCGACGGCGGGCGCCGTCCGCGCGGACGCCCCGCGGGAGACGACGTACCGCCCGCCGCACCCGCTCGATCTCCGGCGCACCGTCGGCATGCTGCGCCGCGGCGGCACCGATCCGACGACGGTCTTCGACGGCCCCGTCATCTGGCGCGCGGTCCGCACCCCACAGGGTCCGTCGACGTTGGCGCTGCGGATGTCGGGGAACGAGGTCAAGGCGACCGCCTGGGGTCCGGGCGCGGAGCACGCACTCGCCCTCGTGCCCGCGCTGTGCGGTGCCGACGACGACCCGACCGGCTTCGATCCCTCCCTGCACCCCCTCATCGCCGAGGCCGCCCGGCGGCATCCCGGAATCTGGCTCGCGCGGACGGACGAGGTCTTCGATGCCCTCGCCTGCGGCATCCTCGAGCAGAAGGTCACCTCCATGCAGGCCTTCGGCGCCTGGAGGTACCTCGTCTCGCGCTACGGCGACCCGGCACCGGGGCCGACGCCGCGACCGATGGCCGTCGCTCCCACGGCGGCGCAGTGGCGACGCATCCCGTCCTGGGCGTGGCATCGCGCCGGAGTGGAGCCGCCGCAGTCGAAGACCATCGTGCGGGCGGCGGAGCGCGGCGACCGCATCGCCGCTGCTGTCCGAGCAGCCACGACCGGCGCTGACCGTGACCGCGTGCTCACGAGCCTGCCCGGAGTCGGCGTCTGGACCGCTGCGGAGACCCGGATCCGCGCGCTGGGCGACCCCGATGCCGTCAGCGTGGGCGACTACCATCTGGCGCACGAGGTCGGACACGCCCTGACCGGGCACCGCACGGACGATGCCGGCATGGTCGAACTGCTCGCACCCTGGGCCGGCCACCGGCAGCGCGTCATCCGGCTCATCTTCGCGAGCGGTGTCGCCGAGGCGCGGCGCGGACCCCGGCTCGCCCCGGAAGACCACCGCCGACGCTGACCAGCCCGTTCCTGCAGCGGCCGACGTATGCTGAGCGCATGTCCCGTACCGCCCTGCGCATCTTCGTCACGGTCGGCCTGCTGATCGCCGGTGTCGTCCTCGGCCTCATCTTCCAGAACGTCTGGCTGGGCGTGCTGCTCGCCGCGATCGTGTGGTTCGGCTGGTTCCTCGGCTACGAGTCCCGCCGCGGTCACAACGCGGGCGTGAACGACGAGGACCATGGCGTCGAGCTCTGACGCCGTGGAGCGGCAGTCCAGCGCCGACCGGCGAGCCGTGCTCACCGCCGTGGTGTCGGCGATTCCGCGGCCGGAGGATCACCGTCGCAACGTGTTCGTCGGCATCGACGGCGTGGACGGCTCGGGGAAGACGATGTTCGCCGACGACATCGCCGAACTCCTCGCGCCGCGGCACCCCGCGGTGCGGATCTCCATCGACGGGTTCCACCGACGCAGGACGGAGCGCTATCGGCGAGGCCGGCACTCCCCGGAGGGCTTCTTCCTCGACTCCTACGACTACGCGGCGTTCGATCGCCATGTGATCGCCCCGCTCCAGGCCGGTCCTGGACCATACCTCACGGCGTCTCACGACCTCGACAGCGACGAACTGCTCGACGCGCCCGCACACCACCTCACCGCGCCGTCGGTGATCGTCGTCGACGGGATCTTCCTGCATCGACGGGAGCTCCGTGCGGTGTGGGACTTCTCGGTCTTCCTCCGCGTGGACTTCGCCGTCTCCGCCGCGCGCATGGCACGACGCGACGGCTCGGATCCGGACCCGGAGGCGGCGAGCAACCGACGCTACATCGAGGGTCAGCGGATCTACCTGCGAGAGGACGCCCCGGAACGGCATGCCGCTGTGATCGTGGAGAACGACGACCTCGAGGCCCCTCGGATCGTCGGGTCGGGTCAGTAGTAGACGGCGAGGGGGCCGGAAGGTCCCTCCACGACCTGGACCGGGGTGTCGAACACGCGGCTCAGCACGTCGTCCGTCATGATCTCCGCCGGCGGGCCGAACTCCACCACCCGGCCGTCCTTCATGGCGCAGATGTGGTCGGCGTAGTGCCCGGCGAAGTTGATGTCGTGCAGCACGATGACGATCGTGCGCCCGAGCTCCTCCGCCGCCCGCCGCAGGTGCTTCATCATCTGCACGGCGTGCCGCATGTCGAGGTTGTTGAGGGGCTCGTCCAGCAGCACGAACTCCGTGTCCTGCGCGAGGACCATGGCCACGTAGGCCCGCTGCCGCTGTCCTCCGGAGAGCTCGTCGAGGTAGCGCCCCTCGAGCGCCCCCAGATCGAGGAAGTCGATGGCCTGGCTGATGACCTCCTCGTCGGCCCTCGTCAACCGCCCCTGGGAGTGCGGGAAGCGGCCGAAGCCCACGAGCTGGCGCACGGTGAGCCTGGTCACGAAGTGGTTCTCCTGGCGGAGGATCGAGACCACCTTGGCCAGGTCCTTCGACTTCGTCGAGGCGACGTCGAGGCCCGCGATCTCGATGGCTCCGGCGTCCATCCCGTTCAGCCGGCCGATCATGGTCAGGAGCGTCGACTTGCCCGCACCGTTCGGCCCGATGAGGGCCGTGATCCCGCCGGTCGGGATACGGAGGTCGACGGGGCCGATCGCCACCTCGCTGCTGTAGTCACGGCGGACGCCGTCGAGTGCGATCACAGTCTGCCCTTTCGGAGGATGACGACGAGGAACACGGTGCCGCCCACGATCTCGATGAGGATCGACACCATGCCCTGCGCGTAGAAGACGTTCTTCATGACGAAGTACGCCCCCGCCAGGATCGAGAACGCGGTGAGGACGGCGACCGGGAAGATCAGCCGATGGTCATGCGTGTCGGCGAACTGGTAGGCGAGCGTCGCCACGAGGAAGCCGAGGAAGGTCATCGGCCCGACCAGGGCGGTGGAAGTGGCCATCAGCACGGCGACGAGCGTCAGGACGAGGAACTGCTCCCGGCGGTGGTCGAGCCCCAGCGATCGCGCGGCGTCGGGACCGAGCGCGAGCACGTTCAACCGCCGGGACCGCAGCCACAGCAGGGTCGAGGCCGCGATCACGAGCGGGATCGCGAGCGGGAGGTACGAGGGGTCGGCGTTGGAGACGTTGCCGAAGAGCCGGGCGGCGAGCACATCGAACTCGCTGGGGGTGAGCAGCCGCTGCATGAAGGTGGCGATCGCCCCGAGGCCTCCCCCGATCACGATGCCCACGAGCAGCATGATCTGGAGGTTGCCGTATCGGCCGGAGAGAAGCCACCCGTAGAGGACGACGGCGAGCCCGACCATGATGAGCACCTGGAGCGCGAACTGGCCGACGCCCTGGATCGCCACCAGTCCCGCGACCCCGAAGAGGTACACGGTCGTGGTCTGGACGACGCGGTACAACGACTCGAAGCCCATGATCGACGGAGTGATGATCCGGTTGTTCGTGACCGTCTGGAAGCTGACCGTGGCGACGGCCTGGGCGACGGCGACGAGGGCCATCACGACCACGGCGGTCGCGCGGTGCTGCGCGATGCGCCAGAACCCGGGGGTGCCGAAGGGCAGAGGGTTGTCCCACGCGAGGAGACCGCACGCCGAGCCGAGCGCGATCACGCCGAGAACCACCAGCACGACGATGTATCGGCGGCGCGCCCGCGGAGTCGTGAACGCCCCGGCCGACCGCGTCGTCCGGGGTGTGTCCGTCACCGTCATCGTCCGCTCAGCCACGTCGACGCTGCCGCAGGAGGAGAAGGACGAAGACGACGGCTCCGACGACACCGAGGATCAGCGACACCGGCACCTCGAACGGCATGATGATCGTCCGGCCGATGATGTCGCAGACGGTGACGATCGCGATGCCGAGCAGGCACACCCAGGGCAGGTTGCTGCGCAGGTCGTCACCGCGGACCATCGAGACGATGTTGGGGACGATGAGCCCCAGGAAGGGGAGGTTGCCGACGACGACGGTGACTACGCCGGTCGTCACCGCGATGAGGGCCGTGCCGAGCAGGATCATCCGGTTGTAGTTCACCCCGACGTTGGTGGCGATCTCCTCCCCCAGCCCGGCGATCGTCAGCCGGTCTGCCACGAGGAAGACGATGACGCCGATGATCGCGACGATCCACAGCATCTCGTACTGGCCGCGCATGACCGAGGTGAAGCTGCCCGCGAACCAGACGCCGATGATCTGCAGCGAGTTCGTGACGAGGGCGAAGTAGGTCGTGATCGCGCCGACCACCGCGCCCAGCATGATGCCGACGATGGGCACGATGAGCGACGACTTCAACGCCACCCGCCGGAGGAACGCGAAGAACACCATCGTGCCGACGAACGCGGCGAGCACGGCGCCGGCCATGCGCAGCGGAAGGGAGGGCTGCGGCACGAGCACCATCACAGTGAGGAGCCCGAGTCCCGCCCACTCCGTGGTCCCGGTGGTGGTCGGCTCCACGAAACGGTTCTGCGTGAGGAGCTGCATCACGAGGCCGGCCATCGCCATCGCCGCGCCCGCGAGCACGAGCGCGATGGTCCGGGGGACGCGGGTGATCTGGAACATCTGCGCGCCGTCGTCCGCGCCGGCGATGTCATACACACCGGTGAAGAGCGAGATCACCAGGAGTGCCGCCACGACGAGGACGCCGATGAGCAGCTTCGGATCGAACAGCCGTGCCGACGATCGCGGTGTCGCTGTGAGGAGAGGAGAGGTCATGGGGGGATGCCGGCGGCGGCGCCCCGGTCGGGACGCCGCCGCACAGCCCTTACTTGTCGGCGCTCTTCTCGAGCGCGTCGGCGAGGTCGTTGAGGAACGTCGTGTACGTCTGGATGCTCTCGTTGAGGTAGGTGTCCGTGGGCATGTAGACGATCTGGTCGTCCTTCACCGCGGTGACGCCGGTGAGCGCCTCGGAGTTCTCGATGATCTCCGCCGCCTGCACGTAGTCCGGCGTCTCCGCCGCGAACACGGCGTCGCGGTCGAGCACGAGGATCCAGTCGGGGTTCGAGGCGGCGATGGCCTCGACCGAGATCTCGTCGCCCTGGTGGTCGTCGCTCGCGTCGTCGACCTGCAGTGCCGGCGTGAGGCCCAGCATGTCGTAGATCGGACCCAGCGAGCGGCCGACGGTCGGGGCGAGGTAGCCGATCTGCCCGCCCGAGGTGTTCACCGCCATGACGGTGTCGGCGTCGTCGTAGGCGGCCTTCGCACGGTCCGCAGCGGCGTCGAACTCCTCGACGAGCTTCTGGGCCTCGTCCTGCTTGCCGAAGATCTCGCCCAGGGCGGTGGTCTGCCGCTTGAGCTCCTCGTCGAACGGCTCGCCGTCCCGGGGCTCCAGGTCGATGATCGTGGCGTCAGGGACGAGCTCCGCGATGGCCTCGTTGTGCTGCGTGAACCGCTGCCCGCTGATGATGAGGTCGGGGTCGGCCGCCACGATGGCCTCGAGGTCGGGTTCCGTGTGGAGGCCGATGTCGACGACGTCCTCGTCCTTCGCGTAGGAGACGGTCTCCGGCATGAGGGAGACGGCACCGGCGGAGAGCTCGATGCCCCAGTCGGAGAGGGTCTGGAACGTCCGGTTGTCCAGGGCGACGACCGAGGTCGGCGGCGTGGTGATCTCGTGCGTGCCGGTGTTGTCCTCGATGGTCACGGTCCCCGATCCCGCCGTCGTCTCGTCGGGTTCAGCTTCGCCGCCGGACGCGCAGCCGGAGAGGGCGAGCAGGCCGACGAGAGCGACGCTCGTGGCGGTGAGGGTTCTGGGCACGGACATGGAGAGACTCCTGTTCTGCGGGGATGTGTGCGCCCTCGTGGAGCGCCGGTCCGACGGGCGGGCGAGCCGACCGCGTCGGTTTTTAGGTTAGCCTTACTTTATGAGCGATACGAAATCCGGTTTCTCGATCGAGCGTCGCGGCCTCGAGCTGCGCTTCCGCAACGTCACGCTGAGCGCCCGGGAATGGCTCGCTCCGGATTTCGTGCGCGTCCGCCTGTCCGGTCCCGACCTCGCCGGCTTCGACTCCCCCGGCTCCGACGACCACATGCGGCTCTTCTTCCCGAGCGGCCCCGTGGACTCGGTCGAGGAGCTGCGCGCCGCCCCGAGCCGCGAGTACACGCCCCTCGCCTGGGGTGACGACTGGCTCGACGTCGAGTTCGCGGTGCACGGTGATCAGGGCGTGGCCGCCCCGTGGGCCGCGAACGCCCCGCTCGGGTCGACCATCGGCGTCGGCGGACCGCGCGGCGCCGCCGTCCTCACCGGAGAGCCGGGATCCTGGCTCCTCGTCGGCGACGAGACCGCGATCCCCGCGATCCGCCGCTTCGCCGCCCTCATCCCCGAGGGCACCCCCGCACGCATCGTCATCGAGACGGTGTCGGCGGGTCGCGAGGTCGAGATCGACGCGCCGGTGCCGGTCGAGTGGCTGCACCGCGGCGAGGCGCCCGCCGGCTCCGCACTGATCGCCTTCCTCGACGCGCTGACCGCGGACGACGTCGTGGGAGACGACCCGTTCGTCTTCATCGCCGCCGAGCAGTCCATCGTGAAGCCCGGACGGGCTGTGCTCGGGCGCTGGGACGTGGACAGCGCGAACGCCGTCGTGAAGGGCTACTGGAAGCGCGGCGAGGCCGAATACCACGCTCCGCACTGACACGGGACCGCTGCGCTGACAGACTGGGCGCATGGCTCTCCTCGATCACCTGGGCATCACCGTCGCCGACCTCGAACGCGGGCGCGCGCAGTTCCATCCCGTGCTCACCGCGCTCGGCTATGAGCTCGGCGGCGAGGACGATCACTCGATCTCCTGGCACGCCGGCGAGGAGACCGAGATCATCCTGTACACGTGGGACGACGATTCCGCGCCCCACCGGCACGGGCGCGTCGGCTGGCAGCACATGGCTTTCGCGGTGCCGTCGCGCGCCGAGGTCGACCGACTCCACGGCCTCGCCCTCGACGCCGGATGGACCGCGGTGCGCGAGCCGAAGGAGTACCCGCGGTACAGCGAGCGGTACTACGCCTCCTTCGTCGAGGACGCCGACGGCATCCGG
The DNA here is from genome assembly GCF_004794355.1 of Microbacterium sp. K36. Lineage (NCBI taxonomy): Bacteria > Bacillati > Actinomycetota > Actinomycetes > Micrococcales > Microbacteriaceae > Microbacterium > Microbacterium sp. K36. Next base: position 11,553 of record NZ_SSDN01000054.1, read on the forward strand.
CTGGAGTTCATGTACAACCCGCCGAAGGACGCTTGACGCCCGGGCGTGTCGACGCCTAGGGTGGCAAGGCTGTGCCGACCGGCGCCGCACGCCAGCCGAGGAGACGACGGATGACCGCCCCGCGGAATCTTCCCCAGAACGTGGCATTGCCGCTTCAGCCGAAGCGCAATGACCGCGACGAGTCGTACCCTCCGGCGCGCGCCGTGTGACAGCATCCGCTCTCGCAACGCCCCGCACCGTCAGGTCCGGGGCGTTCTCCATGACGAGACCTCCCCGATCTGTGGCTGGACATCACCACAAGGAAAGGAATCATGGAGAGGCTCTCCGCGCGGCTGCTGTCGTGGGCGTCCCTGATCGATGAGAAGACCCTCGATCAGGCCCGCACCACCTCACGCATGCCGTTCATCCACCCGCACCTGGCGCTGATGCCGGATGCGCACCTCGGCAAGGGCGCGACCGTCGGGTCTGTCATCCCGACGCTCGGTGCGATCATCCCCGCGGCCGTCGGCGTCGATATCGGCTGCGGCATGATCGCTGTCCGCACGCCGTTCACGAAGGACGACCTCGACGGGCGCGACCTCGCCGCGCTCCGGGAGCAGATCGAGCGCGCGATCCCGCTGTCCGCAGGGCGCTACAACAACAAGGTCGTGGCGACGGCCGCACCACGCATCGCCGAGCTGGAGGAGCGCGCCCGTGCAGCCGAGTTCGAGCCCGAGGGCTACGCGAAGAACTGGCGGCTCCAGCTCGGCACGCTCGGCTCGGGGAACCACTTCATCGAGGTGTCTGTGGATGAGCTCGACCGGGTCTGGCTGTTCCTGCATTCCGGGTCCCGCGGCGTGGGCAACAGGATCGCCGGGCACCACATCGCGGTCGCGCAGCGCCTGGCGACGCAATGGTGGATCGACCTGCCCGACCCCGATCTGGCTTACCTCGTCGAGGGCACGCCGGAGTTCACGCGCTACATCCGCGAGCTCCGGTGGGCGCAGCACTTCGCGCTGCTGAACCGCGAGGAGATGATGGACCGCGTCATCCGGCAGCTCTCCGCGTTCCTCGAGGCTCCCGTCGAAGAGCAGGAGCGGATCAACTGCCACCACAACTTCACGGAGTCGGAGAAGCACTTCGGAAAGCGCGTCTGGGTATCACGAAAGGGCGCGATCCAGGCGGACCTGGGTCGGCCCGGACTCATCCCCGGGTCGATGGGCACGGCGTCGTACGTGGTGGAGGGGCTCGGCGACCCGCTGTCGCTGAACTCCTCACCGCATGGCGCCGGGCGGGAGTACTCGCGGTCCGCGGCGCGGAAGACGTTCACGCATGCGCAGCTGCGGGAGGCGATGGCCGGCATCGAGTTCCGGGACACCGACGCCTTCATCGATCAGATCCCCCAGGCCTACAAGCCCATCGATCGTGTGATGGAGGATGCGGCGAGCCTCGTGCGGATCCGGCACACGCTGCGACAGCTCGTCAACGTGAAGGGCGACTGACCGAGGGCCGGGTGAGGAGGGATCCTCGCCCGGCCCTTCCTCCCCAACTCCCGCGATTTCCGGTGTCTCCACAGAGCGCGAGTGGCCGGGCGTGGCGTCCGCCAGGATGCTGGCAGGCTGAAGGATCCGGTGCCACGATGAGGGGATGGAAACCATGGACGGTGCGCAGGTCTGGACCATGATCGGCGCGTTCACGGCGCTGATGATGGGCATGCTCACGGTCGTCTCGACGCTGTTCATCCGCGTCCTGCGCAGCGAGATTGGGGGCCTGCGCAACGAGATGAACGGTCAGCTCGGCGGCCTGCGCAACGAGATGACCGCGCGCTTCGACGCGGTCGGCACGCGCATCGACGGCGTCAACGCCCGCATCGACGGGCTCGACCGTGATGTGCAGGCGCTCGTGAAGCGCACTTTCGGGCTGGATCGGGAGTGAGGATCGACGCATGAGGATCGTCGTCGCAGGAGGGACCGGCGTCGTCGGCACGCCCACGGTGGAGGCCGTCCGGAGCGCCGGTCATGAGGCCGTCGTGCTCAGTCGTTCGCACGGCGTCGACCTGGTCAGCGGGCGCGGGCTGGAGGCGGCGCTGGACGGAGCCGATGCCGTGATCGATGTCGTGAGCGTCGAGGCTCTGAAGGCGAGCACGGCGATCGAGTTCTTCACGGCCGCCACCGGGAACCTCCTCACCGCCGCCGCGGACGCCGGGGTGGGACACATCGTCCTGCTCTCCATCGTCGGCATCGACCGGATCCCCTACGACTACTACGCGGGCAAGGTGGCCCAGGAGAAGCTGGTCTCCACGTCCGCCGTCCCCTCGACGATCCTCCGAGCCACGCAGTTCCACGAGTTCGCCGCGCAGATGTTCTCGCGCGCGAAGGCGGGACCTCTGCATCTCGCCCCGCGTGCGCGCACGCAGCCGGTGGCGGCCCGCGAGGTCGCGGAACGACTCGCCACGCTCGCGACCGGGGGCGCGCGGGGTCGCGTGCCTGATCTCGCCGGCCCCCGCGAGGAGCAGCTCGCCGACATGGTGCGGGCGTTCGCTCGGCGCATCGGGTACCGAGGCTGGATCCCGGCGCTGAACGTGCCCGGCCCGCAGATGGCGGGGATGCGCGCGGGGAAGGCGCTGCCGGGACCGGATGCCGTGCGCGGGACGCAGACGTTCACGGAATGGCTTGCCGAGGCGGTGCCGGCGCGCGCAGACTGAGGAGGGGCGGGGGTCTTCCAGCAGTCGAGCGACCAGGAGCACGCATGGCGAACCTCAATCCCTACCTGTCCTTCCGCACCGAGGCCCGCGAGGCCATGGAGTTCTACCGGGGAGTCCTCGGCGGAGATCTCGACATCACGGTCTTCGGCGACTTCCCCGACATGGTGCAGGATCCGAGCCAGAAGGACCTCGTGATGCATGCGCAGCTCACGACCCCCGACGGCCTCGTGCTCATGGCCTCGGACACCCCGGAGGGCATGACCTACGAGAAGCCGCAGGGCGTCTCCGTGTCCCTGAGCGGCAACACCCAGGAGGTCACCCGGCAGGTGTGGGACCGCCTCTCCGAAGGCGCCACGATCACGATGCCGCTCGATGTGCCGCCGTGGGGCGGGACGTTCGGGATGCTCGTCGACCGCTTCGGGATCGCCTGGATGCTGCACGGCGACCCGGAGTGACCCCGGACGGTGTGCTCCGGGCTCAGCCCGGCAGCACCGCCCGGCACGCGAGATGCAGCGCCAGCCGCGCCTCGGGGTCGTTCATGTCGATCCCGAGGAGCTCCTGCACCCGGCGGATCCGCACGGCCACCGTGTTGCGGTGCAGCCCGAGAGCGGCCGCGGTGGCCGCGATGCCGGACTCGTGGTCGAGGTAGGCCGACAGAGTCCTGAGCAGCTCGCCGCTCCCCTCGGCCAGAGGGGCGAGCAGCGACTGCGCGGCCGGGACGAAGGTGTCGTTGCCGGTCCAGGCGAGCAGGAGCTGTTCGAGCCCGAGGCTGTCGACGCGGACGAACCATCCGGTGGCCGACCGGGCCGCGGCGATCCGTGCGGCGTCGCCGGCTTCGTCGAGGGTCGCCGCCAGTCCTTCCGGCCCGGTCTGCGCCGAGCCCACCCCGGTCGCCACGGCGAAGTCGCGCAGTGCCGTGAGGTGGAGGTCGCGCAGTGCCGTCACGGCCCGCTCGATGCGATCGGGCCCCGGGGCCTCAGCGAACGAGAGCCAGCCGCTGAGGCCTCGACCCGCCGTGGTCGCGTGCGCCTCGGCGTCGATCGCGCTGAGCCCGGGCCTGATCGCACGGAGGAGTGCGAGCGGCTCCACCCGGCTGCGCGCCACCATGCGGAAGCCGAGGTGATGCCCGCCGGTGCGCCACCCCCGCTCCGCCATGCGCCGTTCCACATCGGCATCGGCGGCTCCGCGGAGCTCGACGAAGTCCCGCAGCAGGCCCGACGATGCCGCGACGTCGTTGACGGCCGCGATCTCGTCGATGAGGATGCGGGCGGCCACCGCGGGCATGGCGACCTCCGCGGCCACCAGGAGCGACCGCAGCTGTGCCTCTCCGAAGCCGTGGCCGAACAGGACGAGACGCAGACCGGACCGGCCGGGGCTGTCCACCCGCACCGAGGCGGCCGTGCCCTCCCCCGCCCTGGCACTGTCGCTCCACGCGTCGAAGCGGATCGCCGCGTGCAGTTCGGCGTCCAGGTGTCCGCCGGCTTCACGGAGCACTCCCGCGGCGTCGACGAGGGCGACGCCCAGACCGAGGTTCGCCGCGAGGTGTCCGAGCAGGTCGCCGAGGTCGTCGGCGGCGTACTCGAACGACTGCGCGACCTTGCGCACCCGCGTGAGCGTCAGAGCGTCGCGGGCCTCGATGAGCATCCAGCAGGCGCGGGCGAGCTGGACCGGCCTCTCGACGTCGAGCAGGGCGAGACCGATCCGGTCCGCGAGGCGGAGCGCCCCGGGGTCGACACCGGCGGCGCCGGGGAGCGCGAGCCCGGTGAACCCGCGGTCACGGACCCGGCGCAGCATCGCGTCCTGTTGCCAGGTGGCGATCGGCGCCCCGGCCGTGAGGATCGCGAGCCGGCCGGTGCCCCCGTCGGGCAGGTCGGACTCGCCGGCTTCCACCACCACCGCGTCCCACGCGACATCCCGAGGGCCCGCGACGAGGCGGAGGACGCCGTTCTCCTCCTGTGCCAGCAGCGCCGGCAGCGCGAGCGCCCCGCTCACGCCGCGTCCAGATCGACGAGCCCGTAGGCGGAGGGCACCACCCGGGCCCGACGCTCCGGGCGGGCGTTCCACCATGCGGGAGCGGGGAGGGCGAGTGCCGCCACGGTGCGCCCGGGGGCCAGCTCGGTGACTTCGAGGACGTCTCGGGACACGGCGTCCAGGAGGACGATGATCTCGGGCGCCGCGGCCACCAGCAGGCCGTCGGTGAGCACCGCGAGGGTCTCGGAGCGGGTGACGATGCGATGCACCGCTCCGCCGAGTCCGGCGATCTCGACCGCGTTCACGTGGGGGTCCGCGCCGGAGGACGCACCGGCCACGATCCGCCCTTCGGCGAGCAGCGTGCCGCCGAGGACCTCGGCGAGGACCGGCAGCGGTGCCGCCCGGTGCGCCAGGAAGCTGCGGCCGAGGGCGAGCGCGCGGGCGAGGTGGTCGGCGATGGCGTGCTCGCGCAGGTCGCCGACGGTGAACCCGGCGAGCACGGCGCAGCCGACGCCTCCGGCCTGGATGATGGCCGAACGCACCACGCGCTCGGCATCGATCGCCCTCGTCGCCTCCACGAGCGCCACCCCGTCGGCCCCGGTCTCGCACGCGAAGACCAGTCCCGGCACACAGTCGACGAAGAGCGACATCTGATCGAGTCCCGGCACCGCACGCCCCGTGCAGTCGGCGTCCACCACGGTGTGCGATCCGGCCAGGGTGAGCGGCGCGAGGCCGTTCATCCCTCCACCCTCGAGCGAGCACACCGCCGGGACGGGATGCCCGAGCCATCTCTCCACCGCCCGCAGCAGCGGGGCGAAGGGCGCGGCACCGGGCATCCGCTCGCCGAGCAGCATCGTCGACCCGACGAAGGCCACGCCGAGACAGGGCGTGGCGGGGTCCAGCGCGTCCACCGGCGCGACGTCGAGGGGCCAGGGCGCGGTGGTGCCGAGGATGAGTTCGAGCATCGTCGTGGACCCGCCGCCGCCGGAGCCGAGCAGGGCGTACCCGCGGGCGAGCGCCTCCAGGTCGTCCCGCTCCAGCCTCATGGGATCCAGCCTAGGACGCGGCCATCCCCTCGACGGGAGCGAACTCCTCGGACAGGCCGAAGGCGGACGGCCCGAAGGCGGCCAGAGCCTCGGGGGTGCGCATCATCGCCGGCGTCGAGATGCCGAGCACCCGGACGCGCTGACCGTAGCGGAGTCCCTCCGTGGTGATGGGTTCGGCGGTCTCGTGATCGACGACGCAGATGAGATCGGGAACGATCGCGACGAGCCGTCCACCCCGCCGCGCGGTGAGGTTCTCGTTCTGGAAGGCGATCTCGAACGTGTCGTCCTCCGCGGCGCCGAGCGGAGCGATGACCGCCCGCCCCTTCGCGAAACCCTCGGTGGTCCGTCGTTCGACATCCACCACCTTCCCGACGCAGAGCTCGCGCAGATGCGGGTAGAGCGTGGTCGCGAGCGTCGCTGCGATCGCCTCGAACGGCGAGCGGTGCTCCTCCCGGGCGAGCCGGATCGCTCGACCGAGCGCGAGAGCCATCGAGATGGTGCGCGGCACCGCGGTGCGCCGGACGTCGGCCCCGGTCATGGCGTATTCGGCGATGTGACCGACGCCACCCAGCCGGATCGTGATGCCGCGGGCGAGCCACTCCATCTGACGATCGTCGTCTCCGGTATCGATGACGACGCGCTCCCCGCGCTCTCCGGCGAGCGCGAGCGGCGAGCCGTGCACGCCGTAGACCGCGAAGGTCTCCATCGACAGCTCGGGGAACGCCCGGCCCATGCCGTCCGCGTCCACGACCGGAAGACCGGTCTCCGCGGCGACGATGAGCGGGATCATCGAGTTGATCCCCCCGCACTCGATCGGCATGGTGGCATCGGCCCGGCGCCCGAGGTGGTCCTCCAGGGTGCGCAGGGCGAGGGTGGGTTCGGTGCCGGCGGGGATCTTCTCGACCATCACCGTCGGCGCCCCCATCTGCGCGGTCGGGATGACGAAGAGGTCGTCGGCGAGGTCGTCCGGGTCGAGGATCGTGATCGCCCCGTCGCCGAGCACGCGCTCCACCAGCATCTTGCCGATGTAGGGGTCGCCCCCGCCGCCGGTGCCGAGCAGCGTGGCGCCGCGGGCGAGGTCGGGCAGGTCTGCCGCGGTCAGCTCCCAGCTCATGCGGCGGCCCCTGTCGCGGCGTCTCCGGCGGAGACCGTGCCGTCGAACCGGTGCGCCGGGATGTCGTAGCCGAAGTATCCCGGGCCGACCATCGCGAGAGCCGCGTCCGAGTGCCAGCGCTCGTCAGCGGGGGCGGCGATCACGCGGACGCGCTGGCCGTAGCGCAGCCCCTCGGTCGTGACGGGCTCCCCCGACTCGCCGTCGAGGACCATGATGAGGTCGGGGGTGGTCGCCAGCACCCGCCCGTCCGCCTCCGCGACGAGGTGCTCGTTCTGGAACTGCAGCGTCAGCGAGGCTCCGCTCTCTCCGTCGATCCGTGCCCGACCGCGCGCGAAGCCGGTCGTCGTGGCCCGGTTCACGTCGGCGACCTTGCCACCGAACAGCTCGCGACCGCCGAGGAGCTCGACGACGGCGGCGACCGGGTCGGTCTTCGCCTCGCGGGCCTCCGCGATCCGCTGACCGATGTCGATGCACCGGGACAGCGATCCCGCCACCAGCGACTGGCGTGCGGCGGCACCCGACATCGAGAAGCCGGAGATCATGACGGAGCAGCCCATCTCGACGCACGCGACGCGGGCGATGCGCTCGGTCCAGGAGTTGTCGGCGGTCTGCAGCACGCCCGTGTTCCCCTTCTCGTCGCTGAAGGCGAGCGGCGAGGCCGTCACGCCGTAGAGCGTCGGGAGCACCATCTGCAGTTCGGGGAACGCGCGTCCCATGCCGTCCGCGTCGACGAGGGGCAGCCCGAGCGCTGCGGCGGCGGCGATCGGGATCGTCGAGTTCACCCCGCCGACCTCGGCACAGGCGATGTGGGTGACCGGACGGCCGAGATGGATGCCGAGCGCCTTGACCGGCTCGATGACCTCCGCGAGGCTCGGCAGCTTCTCCACCATGACGGTGGGCGCGCCCATCATCGCGACGAACAGCACGAGGGCGTCGTCCGGCACCTCGTCGAGCGCCACGACCGTGACGTCTCCGGAGGCGAGGGCCTGGCGGGCGAGGAGGGCGCCGATGTACGGGTCGCCGCCCCCGCCGGTGCCGAGCACGGCCGCGCCGCGGGCGAGACCGTCGATGTCGGCGGCGGTGATCGTCGTGCTCATGTCAGGCTCCCATGTCGAGGTCGCCGACGGCCTTCACGCGGATGCGCGTGGCGTTGCCGGGAAGATACGGGATGGGGACCTCGTCGAAGTCGATGATCGACACCGTCGCGGGCTTGGCGCCGGCCGCGATGGCCTTGTCGACGGCCTCCGCGCGCACCTCGGCGATCGTCTCGTCGCGACGGCCCGGCTCGATCGCGTAGACCTTGTCGATCTCGCCGCCGACCTGCGCGATCGAGGCGCCGATGGCGTTGGCGACCGCGTAGTTCTCCGGACGATGCACGGTGCCGAACAGGGGCAGCTCGTCGGGCAGCAGGATGGACCCGCCGCCGACAGCCACGACCGCGATGGGCTCCGGCGACGTGCGCATGCGGTCCACCGCCTCCGCGACGCGCTCCGCGATGCGGGCGAGCACGCGCTCCACGAACGCGGGGTCGAGGTGCGCGACCTTGGCGGGATCCCCCACCTGCGCACGACCGGCGGCGACCGCGATGTCGGTGGCCGTGAGGGTCGAACCGCCGAAGACCAGGGCCTCCGTCGTCAGCCGGTAGCCGACCGAGGCCGGGCCCACCTCGGCCGTCTCCTCGTCGACGATGCTGCCGCCGCCGATGCCGAGCGAGAGCACGTCCGGCATGCGGAAGTTCGTGCGGATGCCGGCGACCTTCACCTCGTTCGCCGTCTCCCGTGGGAAGCCGTTGATGAGCAGCCCGATGTCGGCCGTGGTGCCGCCCACGTCGATGACGGCGCAGTCGACGAGGCCGCTGGTGGCCGCCGCCCCGCGCATCGAGTTGGTGGGGCCGGAGGCGAAGGTCGCGACCGGGTACCGGCGCACGTAGTCCTCGTCCATGAGCGTGCCGTCGTTCTGGCTGAGGAAGATCGGCGCCTCGATGCCCTGCGCGCGGACCGCCGAGGTGAGCCCGTCGACGATCTCGGACGCGAGCTCGCGGAGCGCGGCGTTGATGATCGTCGCGTTCTCGCGCTCCAGCAATCCGATGCGGCCGATCTCGTGCGAGAGCGAGATGGCGGCGTCCTCGCCGAGCACCGACGCGACGATCTCGGCCGCCTGCACTTCGAGGTCGTGGTTGACCGGGCTGAACACCGACGAGATGGCCACGGAGCGGATGCCGTGCGCCTTCATGTCCTCGGCGTGCGCGCGGATCTCGTCCGGGTCGAGCGGCGAGATCGGGCGGCCGTCGAACTCGTAGCCGCCGTGCGCGAGGTAGCTGCGCGCCTGGGTGGCCTCGACGAGGACCTCCGGCCAGTCGATCAGCGGCGGCAGGGCCCGCGTCGCGGGCAGACCGAGCCGAAGGGCCGCGACCGGAGCGAGCCGGCTCGCCTGCACGAGCGCGTTGATGAAGTGCGTCGTGCCGATCATCACCGCGTCGATGTCGGCGCCCTCGAAGGAGTGCCCCGCACGGAGGTCTTCGATGGCCTGGACGATCCCGCTCGTCACATCCGGGGTCGTGGAGTGCTTGACCCCGGCCAGAGTGCGGGTGCCGTCCATGAGGACGGCGTCGGTGTTGGTGCCGCCGACGTCGATGCCGATGTGCATGATGCTCGCTTTCGTGGAGGTGGTTCGTGTCCGGCGGGTCTGCTCAGACTGCGGCGGGGGCGCTGTCGACGGGGTTCGCCTGCCGGGTGGTCGCGACGCCGACGCCGCGCACCCAGCCGAGCTTGCCGGCGACGATGTAGAGCACCATCGACAGGAAGAGGCTGAGCAGCGAGGGGATGCCCCAGGTCACGAAGTAGCCGACCAGCGAGGACACCAGCCAGACGACGATCGTGGCCGGGACGATCCGGGGCGCGGTGCCGGGCAGGGTTCCGGCCTCGCGGGTCGCGTCGAGCTCAGGACGCCAGCGGCGCACCACGTAGTACTCCGCGACCATGATCCCGGCGATCGGCGGGAACGCGACGCTGAGCACGACGAGGAACTCGGTGAACTGGCCGAGGATGCCGACCGCCGCAAGCACCGATCCGACCACCCCGAGGACGATGGTCGTGGTGACGCGGTGGAGGTTCTTCCCGAAGGCGGTGGAGATGAAGTTCACCAGGCCGAGCGTGGAGGAGTACAGGTTCCAGTCGTTGATCTTCAGCGTGCCGGTGAGGACGATGAACAGGCCGACGAACCCGACGGACGAGGTGACGATGGCGACGATGTCGCCGGTCGCCGCCGCGTGGGCGAGAAGCACGCCGGCGAGGCCGATCACGAACTCGCCGAGGGAGACGCCCAGCACCGTCTGCTTGACGACGTCGGCGCGGGAGCGGTTGAAGCGGGTCATGTCGCCCGTGATGATCGCGCCGACGATGAGACCGCCGGCGACGATGCCGGTGCCCGCCCAGACGCTCATGGTCGGGCCGGGGGCAGGGCCGGTGAGCAGCTCGCCGATGTCGTGGCGGGTGAGCTCGGAGATGACGGACCACCCCACGAGGATCAGGAACAGCGGCACGGTGATGTTCGCGAGCCACTGCATCCCCACAAAGCCGAAGGCGACGATCGCGGTGACGGCGAGGCCGAAGATGAGGCTCCACGCCCAGACCGGTAGGGCACCGGGCATGAGCGCGTCGAGCGACTGCGCGGAGATGGCGGACTGGATGCCGAACCAGCCGATGAGGCTGATGCCGATCGCGAGGCCGACGAGCGAGGCGCCGATCTCGCCGAAGCCCGTCCAGCGGGCCAGGAGGGCGGTGTTCAGGCCCTCGCGCTGGCCGATGAAGCCGACCACGCACATGATCACCTCGAGGATGAGCGAGCCGAACAGGAAGGCGAGGACGGCCTCGCCGAAGGTCATGCTGTAACCGAGGGTCGCGCCGAGGAGGAACTGCGAGAGGGCGGAGACCTGTCCGAATCGCTGGACGGCGATTCCGAACCAGGGCTTGCGGGCCTCGGGAGTCACTCGGGAGAGCGCGAAGTCGTCTGCGTGCGCCGTGCGTGCCATGGGGAGTCCTTCGGGAGGAGGATACGGGTTGCCCGCCACGGTACTCACCCCCGTCCCCTCCCCGACATGTGCACTCCGCCCCGATCCCCCTTCCCTCTGTGCACACTGCCCACCCCCTCTCCCCTCTCCCCTCCCCCAATGTCGCCGAGACCCCGGGTTCACGTCGAAACCCCCTGTCTCCGGCGTCCGGGATAGGGGGTTTCGGCGCGAAAGCGGGGTCTCGCGGGTCAGTGGAGGGCGTTCTCCTCGATGAAGGCGCGGAGAGCGTGCTCGTCGTCGGGCATCTCGGTCACGTGCTGGGGGGCGTCGAGCATGGCGCGCAGCTCGGGGGCGTACGCCAGCTCGACCCCGATGGCCTCGTGGATGGTCTCGGCGAACTTCTCCGGCTTGGCCGTCTCCAGCACCAGCATCGGCACTCCGGGCTCGACGTACTCCCGCGCGACCTTCACGCCGTCGGCGGTGTGCGGGTCGATCACCTCGCCGGAGGCCTCGTACACGTCGCGGATGGTCGCGAGCCGATCTTCGTGCGTCGAGGTGCCGCTCACGATGCCGAACTCCTCCGCGAAGCGCGGCTGCTCGGCCGAGAAGTCGAAGAAGCCCTGGGCCTCCAGGTCGTCCCACGCGCCGACCACTCGCGCCGGATCGCGGTCGACGAGCTCGAAGATGAAGCGCTCGAGGTTCGAGGCCTTCGAGATGTCCATCGACGGGCTCGAGGTCGCGAGGGTCTGGGCGGCGCTGCGGGGGCGGTACACCCCCGTGCGGAAGAACTCGTCGAGCACGTTGTTCTCGTTCGCGGCCAGGACGAGGCGTCGGATCGGCAGCCCCATCTGCTTCGCGAAGAATCCGGAGAGGATGTTGCCGAAGTTCCCCGAGGGGACGGTGAACGACACCTCGGCCCAGCCGCCGGCGTCGGTCGCGCGCAGCCACGCCCAGAAGTAGTAGACCGTCTGCGCGGTGATGCGGGCGAGGTTGATCGAGTTCACGGCGCCCAGGTGCTGTGCGCGCTTGAAGTCGAGGTCGCCGGCGAGCTTCTTCACGAGGTTCTGGCAGTCGTCGAAGACGCCCTCCACCGCGATGTTGTGCACGTTCGCGTCGTCGAGCGAGAACATCTGCGCTCGCTGGAACGCGCTCATCCGGCCCTGCGGCGACAGCATGAACACCGCGACGCGCTCCTTGCCGCGCAGGGCATGCTCCGCGGCCGAGCCGGTGTCACCCGACGTGGCACCGAGGATATTGAGGACCGAGCCCTGGCGCTCGAGCGTGTACTCCAGCACCTGCCCGAGGAACTGCATGGCCATGTCCTTGAACGCCAGCGTCGGGCCCTCGGAGAGGCCGACCAGCGTGAGGTCGTCGTCCACGCGACGCAGCGGGACGACGCCGTCCGGGAAGTCCGCGTACGCCGCCGCCGTCATCCGGGCGAGGTCCTCCCGCGGGATGTCGGTCGCGAAGAGGGCGAGCACCTCGGTCGCCAACTGAGGATAGGTCAGGGCCCGCCAGCGCTCGAGCGTCTCGCCGTCGACCTCGGGCATGACGTCGGGGACGGCCAGGCCGCCGTCGGGCGCCAGGCCCTCCAGCAGCGTCTCGCTGAACGACTGCGGCTGCATGCCGCCGCGGGTGGAGATGAACGGCACGTGTGCTCCTCGGCTCGGGACTCGGCGCCTCCATTCTCGCAGGCCGTGACGACCGAAACGGACGCGTGACGACGGTCAGATCCAGCCGCGCTCCTCGGCGACGAGCACGGCCTGCTGACGCGTGCTCACCGAGAGCTTCCCGAGGATGACGGAGATGTGGTTGCGCACCGTCCCCGGCGCCAGCGCGAGCGCCCGCGCGATCTGTCCCGTGGTCTCCCCCCGACGCCCGGCGCGGAGCACATCCAGCTCCCGATCGGTGAGCGGCGACCGCTCGTCGCTCAGCGCATCCGCGGCGATCTCCGGGTCGACGTACCGGGCGCCGGCCGCGACGCGGCGGATGATCGCGGCGAGCTCGTCCGCACCTCGCGACTTGGGCACGAACCCGGACACGCCGGAGGCGAGCGCCCGCCGGAGCACCCCGGGGCGGGCGTGCCGGGTGACGACGATGCAGCGGGTCGCGATCGTGCGGTTGAGCCTCTCGGCGACCTGCACGCCGTCGAGTCCCGGCATCTCCAGATCGAGCAGGCACACGTCGGGTTCGAGCCGGACGGCGGCGGCGACGGCCTCCTCGCCGTCCGCGCACTCCGCGACGACGTCGATGTCGGCTTCGAGACGCAGCAGGGCGGCGAGCGCGGAGCGGATCATGCCCTCGTCGTCGGCGAGCAGCACCCGGATCATCGGACGATCTCCGCCCGCGCGGGCACGGTGACCGTCACGACGAACTCGTCGGCGTCCCGACGCTGCTCGAACGTGCCGCCCGCCTCGCCGATCCGTCGGCGGACGCCCTCGAGCCCGGAGCCGCCCGCCCCGTCCTCAGCCGCGGGGTCGGCGTCGTTGGCGACCTCGTACCGCCAGGCGTCCGCCGTCCGGTCGAGGATCAGACGCGCGTGACCGCCGCGTCCGTGCCGCAGGACGTTCGTCGTCGTCTCCCGGATCACCGGGCCGAGGTCGGCCGCGGGTGCCGCGTCCGCATCCGGGTGGATCCGCGCCTCCACCGTGAGCCCGGCGGCCACGAGCAGGTCTCGGGCGTTCGCCAGCTCGTCGCCGAGGGGCACAGATCGGAACCGCGTGGCGAGGTCTCTGGTGCCCTGCCGCGCGTCGTCGACGCTCGCCCTGGCGGCGCGGAGCTGCTCCATCCCCGCCTGCGGATCGGTGGGCAGCAGGCGCTCCGCCAGTTCGAGCTGCAGGGCGATCACCTGGAGATGATGCCCCTGGAGGTCGTGCACGTCGGTCGCCACGCGCAGGCGCTCCTGCGTCGCCGCCAGTCGCGCCTCCGAGGTACGTGCCCGATCGAGGGCCACGAGCACGTCCCACCACCACAGCGAGCTCACGGTCATCCCGGGCAGCATGACTCCGTAGAGCACCGGCACCCACACCGGGACCTCGGAGCCGAGGGGGGTAGTCGAGTCGAGCAGCGCGAGAGCGACGAGCACGACGGTCGCGGCCACGGCCACGCGCACCCGGATCCCGCGGGGCCAGCTCACCAGCACGAAGACCTGCACCACGGGCATCGCGGCGAGCTGCCAGCTGCCGACCAGAGCCCCCGCCGCGCCGCCGTAGATCAGGGCGACGACGGTCGGCACGGCCAAGCGCACCCAGCCCACCCCGGGCCCGGCGTCGACGCGATGACGGTAGTCGACCAGCAGCAGGACGGTCGACGCCGCCCAGAGCACCCCGCCGACCCCCACGACGAGCAGCGCGACGCCCGAGCGATCCAGTGCCACGGCGATGCCCAGCCAGGCGGCCACCAGCATGAGCTCGATGAAGATCACCCCGCCGACCGTGTACCACCAGGTGGCGGTGATGCCCCGGGCGAGCTGGCGGGCACCGGGACCGGAATCGGAGAAAGCGGGGGAAGGACTGCTCACGCTCCCCACGATAGAGGCGTGACACATGTCACGGGATCGGGGTGCGAACCGCACGGAGAGCGATGACGCGGCGGCACTGCCGCCTCAGGCCGCCATCGACTGGACTGGGGTCATCGCGACGGAGAGACCGTCTGCACCGACACCCGGAGCTTCCCCCATGAACCTCATCGAGACCTTCCAGAGCCTCGTCGCCCAGGTCCCCGACCTCGTCCAGCCCCTCATCGTCGCCCTCGCCGGAGCGGTGCCGTTCGTCGAAGGCGAGGGTGCCGCGAGCATCGGCATCCTCGGCGGCATCCCGCCCGTGGTCGCGGCCATCGCCGCGATGGTCGGCAACTTCCTCTGCGTCGCGATCCTGGTGCTCGCCAGCGCGGGCGCCCGCCGAGCCATCGTGGACCGCTCGCGGGCGAAGCAGCCGGTGACGGTGGGCGGCGGGACGAGCCTGGAGGCCGACGGCGTCCCGGTGGAGACCGGACGCGGGTCCGCCCGCCGCGAGAAGTTCCAGCGCGCGTTCGAGCGCTACGGCGTCCCCGGGGTGAGCCTGCTGGGACCGCTGCTGCTGCCGACGCACTTCACCGCCACGATGCTCGCCGCGTCCGGCATCGGCAAGGGGCGCATCCTCGTGTGGCAGGCCGTCGCGATCATCGGCTGGACGACCGTCATCGCGGTGATCGTGGGGAGCGCCGTCTACGCCATCCGCTGAGCGGCGAGATGTCGGACGCCCGGTGCAGGATGAGCGCATGATCACACTGCTGTCGGCTCCCAGCAATCTCGGCCTGCGCCCTCCGGAGCCCGGCAGCGTGCCCGGCTCCGCGAAGGCGCCGGAGGCGTTCCGGGAGGCGGGGCTGTTCCGGCGCTTCACCGATCAGGGCGCGAGCGACGGCGGCATCGTGCTCGCCGGACGCTACGTGGACGACGACGCCACGCGGCCCGCCGGCCGGGTGCGGAACGAGGCCGCCTTCGTCGACCACTCCCTCCGCCTGGCTTCGCGCATCGGCGAGGTCCTCGACGAGGGCCGCGCCCCGCTCGTGATCGGGGGCGACTGCGGCATCCTCGTCGGCGCCGGGATCGCCGTGAAGCGCCGTGGAGGCGCGGGCCTCGTGCACATCGACGGACACACCGACTTCCGCCACCCGGGCAACAGCGACGAGTGCGCGAGCGTGGCCGGCGAAGCGCTGGCGGCCGCCGTCGGCGAGCACTGGCCGGCGATCGCCGACATCGACGGACTCGCGCCGTACTTCTCCGCCACCCGCACGGCCCACATCGGGCACCGCGACGACGACGAGGAGCAGGAGGAGGTCCGCGGCCTCCTCGCGCGCGTCACGCCGGCGGCCGACGTCCTGGCACGAGGAGCCGACGCGGTCGCCGCTGAGACCGCCGCGTCCGCCGGCGGGCGCTACTGGTTGCAGCTCGACGTCGACGTGCTCGACCCGTCGGTGATGCCCGCCGTCGACAGCCCGGATCCGGGCGGCCTCGATGCCGCGGAGCTCACCGCCCTTTTGCGCGCCCTCGCCCCGCAGGCGATCGGGGCGAGCATCACCGTGTTCGACCCCGACCTCGATCCGGACGGCCGCTACGCCCAGCTCCTGACCGAGGTCCTCGGCGACGGACTGCGCGAGCTGGGCAGCGGAGCGCGCGACTGACGCGCCCCGTCACCCTGCTGCCCGTCAGTCCTCGGTGCCCCGCTCGGCACCCGGATCGGTGTGCATCGAGACGCGCACCCGCGCGATGCGCCGCCGATCGACCTCGGCCACCTGGATGGTCGCGCCCGGCACCTCGACGGTGTCGCCGACCACGGCGAGCCGGCCGAGCTGCTCGGTGACGAATCCCGCGATCGTGTCGGAAGACCCCCGGGGCATCGCGAGCCCCGTCGCCTCCTCGAAGTCCTGCAGGTTGAGGCGCCCGTCCAAGCCGTCGTCAGCGGAGATGAAGACCTCGGCGTCATACTCGTCGAAGATCTCGCCGACGACCTCCTCCACGAGGTCCTCCAGCGTGACGAGACCATCGGTGCCGCCGTACTCGTCCACGACGACCGCGATGTGGTGCCCCTCCGCCCGCATGCGCGTCAGGGTGGGCAGCACCCGCGCGGTGGACGGGATGTAGGGGATGTCGCGGACGAGCCCCTGCAGCGGACGCTCCGGATCGTCGGCCGCAGCCTCGAAGAGGTCGCGCACGTGCACGAAGCCGGTGATGTCGTCGATCGACGTCTGGGACACGGGGTACCGGGAGAAGGGCAGCTCGCGGACCTGCTCCATCGCCGCCCCCACGGTCGCCGCTTCGTCGAGCGCCACGACCTCGGGACGCGGGCGCATGACCTCGCTCACCTGACGTCCGCGCAGGGAGAGCACGTCGTCGAGGATGCGGCGCTCGTCGTCGGGCAGGCCCTGGTGGGTCGCCACGATGTCGCGCACCTCCTCGTCGGTGAGCTCGTCGCTCGTCTTGTGCGGGTCGCCGCCGAGCACGCGGACGAGGGCGTTCGTCGAGACCGACAGCAGCCAGATCACCGGGCGCATGACGGTCGCGAAGCCGTTCAGCGCCGGCGCCACGGCGTACGCGAACTGCGCGTTGCGCTGGATCGCGAGCCGCTTCGGCACGAGCTCGCCGAGCACGAGCGACAGGTACGCGATGATCAGCGTCAGCACGATCGTGGCGAGCGTCATCGCAAGCGGAGGCGCGACACCCCAGCCCTCCAGCAGCGGCGCGACGGACGGCGCGATCGAGGTCGCGCCGTAGGCGGCGGACGCGAAGCCCGCCACGGTCACGCCGATCTGCACCGCCGAGAGGAAGGTGTTGGGGTTGCGGGCCAGGGCGGCGACCTTCGCTCCGCGACGGCCGCGAGCGGCGATCGCGTTGAGCTGGCTCTCACGCAGCGTGACCAGGGCCATCTCCGTCGCAGCGAAGACACCGCCGATCAGCACGAAGAGCAGGACGAGGGCGATGTTCCAGAGCAGATCGCCCATCAGCGGGCGACCTCCTCGGTGGCGGGGTGAGCACCCGGGATGAACCGGGTGCTCGTACTGTCAGAGTCCGAAGAGTCAGAACAGCGCTGCGCGCTCAAGAGTGCTCCTTGTCGATGGTGGGGGTGGAATCGGTCGAGGAAGAGACGGCGTTGCGGTGCCGGCGCGTCTTCATCAGGCTCGCGACGGTGGCGACCGCGATGGTCGCGGCGATGAAGAGCAGCGAGAACCAGATCGGGATCTCGGGCGCCCACAGCATCGGCTCACCGCCGTTGATGAACGGCACCTCGTTGACGTGCAGGGCGTGCAGCACGAGCTTCACGCCGATGAACGCGAGGATGACGGCGAGGCCCTGGGCCAGGTACACCAGGCGCTCCAGCAGCCCGCCGATGAGGAAGTACAGCTGCCGAAGCCCCATCAGCGCGAACGCGTTCGCGGTGAAGACGATGTACGCCTGGTCGGTGAGGCCGTAGATGGCGGGGATCGAGTCGACGGCGAAGACGAGGTCGATGAAGCCGATCGCGATGATCGTCAGCAGCATCGGCGTAACGTAGCGCTTGCCCTTCTGGACGACCGTGAGCTTGTCGCCGTTGTACTCCTCGCTGACGGGGAGGTGACGACGGACGAACGTCATGAAGCGGCCGTTCGCGGGGTTGCTCTCGTGGCTGCTGAAGGCCTGGCGGTACGCGAGGAAGAGCAGCAGCGCGCCGAAGACGTAGAAGATCCAGGAGAAGTTCTCGATGAGGGTCGCACCGACGGCGATGAAGATGCCGCGGAGGATCAGCGCGATCACGATGCCGATCATCAGCACCTTCTGCTGATAGATCTTCGGCACCGCGAAGCCCGTCATCACGATGAGGAACACGAAGAGGTTGTCGATCGACAGCGCCTTCTCGGTGAGGTAGCCGGCGAAGTACTCGCCGCCGTAGGTCCAGCCGGACACCATGCCGATGCCCACGCCGAAGAGCAGCGCGAGGCTGATGTAGAAGATCGACCAGCGTGCGGACTCGCCGATGCTCGGCTCGTGCGGCTTGCGGACGTGCGCGAAGAACTCGTACACGAAGAACGCGATGGTGACCGCGATCGTGATGACCCAGATCAAAGGGGTGATTTCCAACGGGTACTCCAGACTCGGGCGTGACGGAACAGCGCCAAAGTCTTCCCCATCCCGAGCGGGACCGGTAGGCCGGGATGCAGACGCATCCGTAATGACGACCCGACCGTGTCGGAGTACTCCCCTTGGATAATCCAGGGTACGAGACGGCACCCGAGCGATTCTGTGGATCTGCCGAGAACGCCCCTAGACTGGACGCGGCGACCGCCGGGGCGTGACGACCCCCGGCCTCCGGGCAGGCGGTCCCCGCGCGTCCGGCGTACCGACGAGAGGCCGGCTTCTCACCGGCGAAGGTGTGGTGGCACCGCGATCTGGCCCCCGCCCACACCTCCAGGGCTCCCACAACCTGGAGGAGAAATGAGATCACCCGACCCCGCCCGCACTCTCGCCGCGGAGCTCGTGCACATCGTCCCCGGCCGCCGCGTCACGCTGCTCGGCCATGTCCATCGGCGGAGGGAGCTCGCCACCGTCGCGTTCCTGATCGTCCGCGACCGCTCCGGACTCGCGCAGGTCGTGGTCCGTCCCGCCGAACATCCAGCGGACGGCCTCCCTCCGGAGGAGACCGTGGTCCGCGTGACGGGGACCGTCGCCGCGAACCCGCAGGCCCCCGGCGGCGTCGAGATCGTCGACCCGCAGATCGAGAGCCTGTCGGAGCCGGCCGCACCGCCGGTCGTGGAGCTGTGGCGCCCGACGCTCGAGACGAGCCTGCCGACACTGCTCGACCACGCGGCGGTGACCTGGCGCCACCCCGCACGCCGTGCGACCTGGCAGATCGCCGCGGCGAGCGTGCGTGCGTTCCGCCGGGTGCTCGACGCCGCGGACTTCACCGAGGTGCAGACCCCGAAGATCGTCGACACCGTGACCGAGTCGGGGGCGAACGTGTTCCCCGTCGACTACTTCGGCAGGACCGGGTACCTCGCGCAGAGCCCGCAGTTCTACAAGCAGCAGCTCGTCGGCGTGTTCGAACGCGTCTACGAGGTGGGACCGGTCTTCCGAGCCGAGCCCCACGACACCGTGCGGCATCTGTCGGAGTACGTGTCGCTGGACGTCGAGCTCGGGTTCATCCGCGACCATCGCGACGTCCTGAGCCTCCTCGGCGCCGTGCTGCGCGGCATGCTCGACGGCATCCGCACCGACGCCGCGGAGGAGCTCGCGCTGCTCGACGTGACGCTCCCCGTCATCCCCGAGGACATCCCCGTCGTGCACTTCCGCGACGCGCTGCGCCGGGTCGGTGCTCCGGCCGACGAGCCCGACCTCTCCCCGGCGCACGAGCGCGTGCTCGGGGCGTGGGCGAAGGAGGAGTTCGGCAGCGACGTGCTGGCCGTCGAGGGCTACCCGATGCGCAAGCGCCCGTTCTACACGCATCCGCAGCCCGACGACGCGGAGGGGAGCAACAGCTTCGACCTCCTGTTCCGCGGTCTGGAGCTCGTGACCGGCGGACAGCGGCTGCATCGGCACAGCGAGGTCGCCGCCGCGATCGAGGCGCGAGGAGAATCGCCCTCGGCGTACGCCGGCTACCTGGAGGCGTTCGCGCACGGGATGCCTCCGCACGGCGGCTTCGCCATCGGACTGGAGCGCTGGGTGGGCCGCCTGGTCGAGGCGGCCAACGTCCGCGAGGTGACGCTGTTCCCCCGCGACCTCCATCGCCTCACGCCGTAGCGCCGAGACGCGACGAGGGCGACCGCGGTGTGCGGTCGCCCTCGTTCGTCAGCGGTCGATCACTCCGAGATCTCGGCGAGTCCTGACTGCTCGGCCCGATCGATGATCGCCGGGAGCGTCTCGTCGAAGAAGGTCACCAGCACGGCACGGGTCTTGACCGCGTCGCGCTCCGACGTCGCCTCGCGGATCGCGCCGACGAACTCCTCGACGGCGGACCAGTCCACGGCGTCCTTCGCGTGCTGGGTGAACCGGCGGATCTGCGGGCCGAGGCGCTCGATGGAGTTGGCGCGCGTGGCGTTGCCCTCGATCCGGGCGAAACCCGTCGCCGCGCTGCGGAGGGCCGCGCCGAACGCGATGATGTCCCGCGCCTGCACCGACGCCGCCATGTCGTCGGCAAGCTCGACGAGGTAGGCCACGTCGTCGTCCTGGATCACCGGCATGACGTGACGGACCGAGCCGATCCAGATGTCGCCGAACAGGTCGACGGCGTTGCGCACCCGCTCCAGATCGATCGGAGCCACACGGGTGTACCGGTTGCGCTGCATCTCGACGAGGCCGTTGTCGGCCAGGCGGTCGAGGGCGTGACGGATCGGCGTCTTCGAGGTGCCGAGGCGTTCGGCGAGCTCGTAGTCGCGCAGGCGCTCGCCGGGCTGGAGTTCGCCGCTGATGATCGCATCCTGCAGGCGCACGAAAGCCTCGTCGCTCATCGACCGGCGTTCGAGGGGGCCGCCAGAGAGTGTCACACTGCCTCCAGTGGGGGTCATGGAGAGTGAAGTTCTACGTCTCAAGCAATATATCTCAAATGCACTGGCGGCCCGCTTCGGACGTCAGGCGGAGGGCGTGACGCGCACGAGCATCTTCCCCGTGTTGGCTCCGCGCATCATGTCGAGGAACGCGTCGACCGTGTTCTCGATCCCGTCGACGATGGTCTCGTCGTAGGCGATCCGCCCTTCCGCGAACCAGCGGGTCATCTTCTCGCTGAACTCCGGCGACAGGTGCAGGTACGCGGCCAGCGTGAAGCCCTGGAGACGGAGCGCGCGCGTGATGATGTTCGCCATGTTGTCGGGCCCGGGCACGCGCTCGGTGGTGTTGT
The DNA here is from genome assembly GCF_004794355.1 of Microbacterium sp. K36. Classification (NCBI taxonomy): domain Bacteria; kingdom Bacillati; phylum Actinomycetota; class Actinomycetes; order Micrococcales; family Microbacteriaceae; genus Microbacterium; species Microbacterium sp. K36. Next base: position 32,716 of record NZ_SSDN01000054.1, read on the forward strand.
AGCTGGTGATGGCGCCGCACAGCGCGATCCGGCCACCGTCGTTCATCACGTCGAGCGCGGCTTCGAGGTGGTCGCCGCCGACGTTGTCGAAAAACACGTCGACACCCTCGGGCGCGAGGGCGGCGAGCTGCTCGCGCACCGGGCCGTCCTTGTAGTTGAATGCCGCGTCGTAGCCGTACTTCTCGGTCAGCAGGGCGACCTTCTCGGGCGAGCCCGCCGAGCCGATGACGCGGCCCGCGCCGAGGAGCTTGGCGATCTGACCGACAGCCGTGCCGACGGCACCGGCGGCGCCGGAGACGAACACGGTGTCGCCCGGGGCGAGTCCGGCGATCGCGGTGAGACCGACGTAGGCGGTCAGGCCGGTCATGCCGAGGATGTGCAGGCGCAGCGACAGCGGCATGCCCGGCACTTCGGGCACGGCGCGGAAGGTCGACGCGTCCGCCTGCACGACATCGCTCCAGCCGTGCTGGTGCAGCACGACCGTGCCGACGGGGAGGTCATCCGCCGCAGAGGCGACGACCCGGCCGATGGCGCCACCCGCGATGACCTCGTCGAGGGCGTAGGGGGCGACGTAGCTGCGGACGTCGTTCATCCGCCCGCGCATGTAGGGGTCGACGGAGACGAACTCGTTCGCCACGCGCACCTCCCCCGGCGCCGGACCGCTCAGCTCGACCTCGACGGTGCGGAAGTCGTCGTGGGTCGGCCACCCCTCGGGGCGGCGGGCGAGCTGGATCTGGGTGCTGATGGCGTGGGACATTTCTCTCCTTCGTGAGGATCTGGGGGGCTGCGGCCGGGCTCAGACGAGGAGGCCGATGGCGAGCGCGATGACGCCGAGCGCCGGGATGACGCCCTGCTTCAGGGCGGCGGACGCCTTGTCGGGACTCGACAGCAGCAGCACGAGGCTCGCGGCGACCATCGATCCGGTGCCGGTGAAGACGAGGGTCGCGCCGACGGCCGTCGCCCCCGTGGCGAAGAGGACGATGCCGAGGAGGACGGCGATCGCGAGGAACAGGTTGTAGAAGCCCTGGTTGAAGGCGAGCTCCTTCTGTCGTGCGGCCTCCTCCGTCGTGCCGGTGCCGAACGTGCGGCGAGCGCGCGCGCTGGTCCAGGCGAACGACTCCAGCCAGAAGATGTAGACGTGCACGAGCGCCGCGACGCCGGTGAGCACGAGTCCTGCGATGACCATGGCGGTCCCCCCTTCGACGCGGCGGGGCCGCGCATTCTGTATCGGTCGTTCCAATATATACTGGATCAAGCGATTCACAAAAGAGCGGGAGCAGGGCGGATGGGGCGCACACAAACCTTCGACACCGCAGAGGCGGTCCGCGCGGCACGAGGCGTGTTCTGGGAGCGCGGCTTCGAGAGCGCGCCCTTGCCGGAGCTCGAGCGCGCGACCGGCCTCAGCCGCTCCAGCATCTATCACGCCTTCGGCTCCAAACGCGGACTCTTCGACGCCGCCGTCGAGAGCTACCTGGACGAGGTCATCCGCCCGCGCCTCGCCCCGTTGACGGGCGAGGTCGTGGCACCGGAGGCCCTGGAGACCTATCTCGGCGGACTGCGTGCAGCCCTGCTGACGACAGGCAGCCTCCCGGCGACGAGCGGCTGCCTGCTGGTCAACACCGCTGCCGCCCCCATCGGCACCGACGACGCGGTCGCCCGGGTCGTGGCGTCCTATCGCGCGGAGCTCCGCGCAGCGTTCGCCCGCGGCATCCAGGCCGCTCTCCCCGAGCTGGCGGGAACGGAGGTCGACACCCTGGCGGACGCCTGTACGGGTCTGGTGGTCTCCGCCTTCGCCCTCGTGCGCGTGGCCCCCGACGCGTCGGCGAGCGCGATCGATGCGGCGCTCGCCCTCCTCGCCGACCGGCGACGCCGCGGCTGAGGGCGCACCGAAACGACGAACGCCCGGGAGACGATCCCTCCCGGGCGTTCGGGGCCGGTGTCAGGGGACGATGACGGCGCGTCCGCGGATGCTGTTCGACGCAAGGTCTTCGTATGCCTTCGGGCCGTCGTCGAGCGTGTAGCTCTCGGTCTGGACGTGGATCTTGCCGGCGCGGGCGAGGTCCAGCACCTCGATCAGCTCGGCGCGCGAGCCCCAGTAGGGGATGCGCACGGCCGCGTCATAGGCGATCGAGCCGAAGCCGAGGGTCATGCTGCCTCCGCCGATGCCCACGATCGTGATGTCGGCCTCGAGCGCGGCCACGCTCTGCGCCAGGGCGATCGTCGGGTTCGCGCCGACGAAGTCGAACACCGCATTCGCGCCGAGACCGCCGGTGAGCTCGCGGATCTTCTCGGCCGCCGATGCGTCGCTGATCAGCGCGTGATCCGCGCCGACCTCGGTGGCGAGCTTCAGCTTCTCGTCGTTCACGTCCAGCGCGATGACCGTGGCACCCGAGATGGCCTTGAGGATCTGGATGCCGACGTGGCCGAGCCCGCCGGTGCCGATCACGACGGCGACTGTGCCGGCGCCGAGCTTCGGAAGCGAGTTCTTGATCGCGTGGTACGGGGTGAGCCCCGCGTCGGTCAGCGAGACGTTCTGCACGGGGTCGAGGTCCCCGAGCGGCACGAGGTGGCGCGCATCGTCGACGATCATGTACTCGGCCATCGACCCCTGGCTGCCCAGGCCAGGAGGACGGATGCCCTCGGCCGCGGCGTTCGTGCAGTAGTTCTCCTTGCCCATCGAGCAGTTGTGGCAGCGGCCACAGCCCCACGGCCCGTAGACGGCCACGGCATCCCCGACCTTCAGGGTCGAGTCGACACCCTCGCCGATCTCATGCACGATGCCGGCGCCTTCATGCCCGAGCGTCAGCGGGAGCGGATAGCCCTGCTCGTGGTAGTCCTTCTCGGGGAGCCCCATGACGTAGTCGTCGGAGTGGCAGACACCACCCGCGGTGATCTTGAGCAGGACCTGTCCGGGGCCGGGCTTCGGAATCGGGATGTCGACGACCACCGGGGGCTTGCCGATCTCGACGTAGCGGAGAGCTTTCATGAGCATCTTCTTCCTGGCGTTCGAGAGGTCTGCCGCGCGGTGCGGAGGCGGGGGCTCTCGAAACCGTCCCCTCCAGTATCCGCCCGATTCATCGTGATCAAACCGTTGCATTCGTTACCTCGCCGTTATACAGTGATCGCACGGTGAATGTTTGCTGTGGCATCCACCGCATGTGATTGCAGGACACTCTTGGTGCAAGGGACAAGGGCCGGTCGGGAGCCTCTCCGACCGGCCCTTTACTGCGCCCGGTACTCTGTGAGGATGACCGATCGGAAGCTCGCGCTGGAGGCCTGGGAAAGCCTCTTCCGCGCGCAGCACGAACTGTTCACCGAGATGGCGGCGGACTTCGACACCGGCGATATCACGCAGGCCGAGTACGACGTGCTGCTCACTGTCACGCGCTCGCCGGAGATGACCGCCCGCCTGCGCGACATCACCGCCAACATGCTCATCAGCCAGCCGAGCGTCTCCCGCCTCGTCGACCGGATGGTGACCCGGGGGCTGGTCGCGAAATGCGCCGACCCGGACGACGGCCGCGGCGCCCTGATCCGCGCGACGGACGAAGGCGCCCGGGCGTTCCGTGCACTCGCGACGGTGCACGGCCGGTCGATCGCCGACCGGATGTCACGCCTCGACGACGAGGAGCTGCGTCTGCTGCGCGACCTCGCGGAGAAGCTCCGCACCCGCTGATCCGCACGCTCCTCCACAGTCGCCGCGGTCGGTGACGTCTCCACCGACGACGGGATCATGACGCCCCGACGGTGGCGGGCTTCGCTTTTCTGGCAGGGTGGGTTGCGCACGCCCACATCGACTGTGGGCATATCGGACCGCCCCCTCGGGGGGGAACCAGGGAGGTCATCCATGGAGATCGCCGGAATCATCGGCATCCTCACCATCGTCGGGATCGCGGTCGTCGCCGCGATCGTCGTCCTGCTGATCCTGCTGCTGTTCGCACGCAGCTGGATCAAGGTCGCTCGTGCCGACGAAGCGCTCGTCATCTCCGGACGCAAGCAGAAGGTGCAGCGTGCCGTCATCGGCGCCGACGGCACCAGCAGCTCGGAGATGTCGGAATCGCCCGTCACGGTCATCGTGAACGGGAAGTCGCTCGTCAACCCGATCACCCAGCGCCACGAGATCATCTCCCTCCGGTCGCGGCAGGTGTCGCTCAACGCCGAGGCGCAGTCGCTCGACAACGTGACCCTCAACGTCGACGGCGTCGCGATCGTGAAGATCGGCTCCGACCCGCTGCTGGTGCGCCGGGCCGCCGAGCGCTTCGCCTCCCAGGACAAGGCCATCGAGCAGTTCACCACCGAGCAGCTCGAGGGTGCCCTGCGCGGCATCGTCGCGACGCTCTCCGTCGTGGAGCTCATGCGGGAGCGCAAGAAGTTCTCCGACCAGATCGCCGCCGACGTCTCCCAGGAGCTCGCCGAGCAGGGCCTCATCCTCGACTCCTTCCAGATCAAGGGCATCACCGACAAGGTCGGCTACATCCAGTCCCTCGGTGCCCCGGAGATCCAGGCGAAGCGCCAGGCCGCGGAGATCTCGCAGACCAACGCCGACCGCGCGATCAACCAGAAGAACATCGCCAACCAGGAGGCGAACCTCGTCGAGCAGACCGCGCTCGACACGAACACCGCCAATGCCAACGCCGGCATCGGCCGCGCGCGTGCCGAGGCGGAGCAGGCCGAGCAGCTCGCCCGCGCCCAGGCCGAGCAGGCCGTGCTGCAGCAGCAGGCCGAGAACAAGCAGGCGCAGCTCGACGCCGACGTCAAGCGCGTCGCGGACGCGCAGCGGTACGAGGCCGAGACCCGCGCCCAGGCCGAGCTCTACACGCGCGAGCGCGCGGCCGAGGCGGCGGCGATCGAGCAGGTCAAGCAGGCCGAGGCGCGCACGCGCATCGCCGAGCAGCAGGCGCAGGCCGACAAGGCGCGCGCCGACGGTGAGGCGGCGGCCGCGATCGCGAAGGCCACCGGTGACGCCGACGCGCTGCGCGCCCAGGCGGAGGCGGAAGCCGAAGCCCGTCGTTTGCGCGCCAACGCCGAGGCCGAGGCGATCCGCGCCGAGGGTGAGGCCCGAGCAGCCGCGGTCGAGGCCGAGGCCAAGGCCATCGCCTCCAACCAGGACGCCTTCCTCTCGCAGCGCGTGCTGGAAGTGCTGCCGTCGATCATGTCGGAGTTCGCCAAGGGCTACGCCGCGATCGGCAGCGTCTCGATCGTCGGCGGGTCCGCCGAGGACGGCGCGTCGAACGTCGTCGGCGCCGACAGCGCGAAGGCGATGCGCTCGGTCTTCGACAGCGTGCACTCCGCGACCGGCCTCGACCTCGCCGGGATCATCCAGGGGCAGGCCGTCGGCCGCGGTTTCGGAGCGGGCGTCGCCGAAGCATCGACTCCCCCGCCCGCACCCCGCGTCTCGACGCCGACCACCCCGCCGCCGCCCGCTCCCGCGGCTCCCGACGCGGAGTAAGCAGCACAGGACAGCGGATGCCGCGACCGACACGGTCGCGGCATCCGCTGTCTGTCGTCGGGCACCGCCTCCGCCGGTTCACAACTCAGGAGATCGGCAGGGACGGACGCGGCGATCCCTCTCTGTGCTCCGAATCCCCCCGCATCTCCTGAGTTGTGAACGGCTCCGGGCGTCGATCGACCGGGCAGACTGGACGGGTGACCCGCGCTGCCTTCGACCTCACCGCCATCGGCGACGGTCTGTCCTTCGCGGGCGCGCTCGACGAGCTCTCCGCAGCCCTCGACGCGAGCGGATCCGTGGTCGTGACCGCGCCGCCCGGCACGGGCAAGACGACTCTCGTTCCACCGCTTCTCGCCTCACGAAGCACTGGTCGCGTGATCGTCACCCAGCCGCGCCGGGTCGCCGCGCGCGCCGCCGCCCGCCGGCTCGCACAGCTCGACGGCTCCCCGCTCGGCTCCCGGGTGGGCTTCACCGTCCGCGGCGAGCGCGCCGCCGGGCCCGACACCAGGGTCGAGTTCGTCACAGCCGGAGTCCTGCTGAGACGGATGCTCGACGACCCGGGACTCGACGGCGTGAGTGCGGTCATCATCGACGAGGTGCACGAGCGTGCCCTCGAGACCGACCTCCTCATCGGCCTGCTCTCGGAGGTGCGCGAGCTGCGAGATGACCTCGTCGTCATCGCGATGTCCGCCACCCTCGACGCCGACCGGATCGCCGCGGTCATCGGCACCGAGGAGGCTCCCGCGCCGATCGTCGACCACGATGTCCCGGCGTTCCCCCTCACCGAACGCTGGGCACCGAGTCCCCTGCCCCGCCTCGACGAGCGGGGTGTCACCCGGGGATTCCTCGACCACCTCGCCGGCGTCACCGCATCCGCAGCCGCCGAGCTGGTCCATGCGGACCCCGAAGCCGACGTGCTGGTCTTCGCCCCCGGGGCCCGCGAGGTGTCGGAGATCGCCCGACGCGTCCGCTCGCTGGACGGCACCTTCGACGTGCGGGAGCTGCACGGCCAGATCTCCCCCGCGGAGCAGGACGCCGTGATCCGCGGTCGGGCGCCGCAAGAGCCTCCCCGCATCATCGTCACCACCTCCCTCGCCGAGTCGTCTCTCACGGTGCCAGGGGTGCGGATGGTCGTGGACAGCTGCCTGGCACGGCAGCCGCAGCGCGACGCCGCCCGCGGGATGACCGGTCTGGTCACCACCGCCGCCTCCCGCTCCTCCTGTGTGCAGCGTGCCGGACGCGCGACCCGCCAGGGCCCCGGCACCGTCATCCGCTGCGTCGACGAGCGCACGTACGCTGCGGCTCCCGCGCGTCCCTCCCCGGAGATCGCCACGGCCGACCTCACCGACGCCGCCCTCCTCCTCGCGTGCTGGGGTGCGCCGGGCGGTGCGGGCCTGCGCATGATCGAACCGCTGCGAGCCGACCGCCTCGCCGAGGCCGTCGCCGTGCTCCGCGCTCTCGGGGCGATCGACGACGACGGTCGAGCGACGGAAGAAGGCCGTGCGCTGGCACGCATCCCCACGGATCCGCGGCTGGCCAGAGCGCTGCGGGACGGCGGTCCCGTGGTGGGGAGCCGGCTCGCGGCCGAGGTCGTGGCTCTTCTCGGCGGGGACCAGCGCGTCCCGGACGCCGACGTCGCCCACGCTCTCGTCGCGTTGCGCGGAGAGGGCACGGCCGAGGCCCGGCGGTGGCGCGAGGACGCGCGCCGTCTGGAACGCCTGGTCGCTCCGGCACCGGACACCCGCGCCGGTCTCGACGGCGTCGGTCTCCTCATCGCGCTGGCCTTCCCCGAGCGCGTCGCTCACCGTGTCGAACGCACCGGGTCGGGAGCGACCTTCCTGCTGGCCTCCGGCACCCGGGCCGGCGTCAGCGGCGCTCTGGCCGCGTCGGAATGGCTCGCCGTGGCCGACGTCACCCGAGCCGCGTCCCGGGCGGCAGCCGGCTCCGGTGCGGTCATCCGCTCCGCAGCGGTGCTCACCGAGGAGCAGATGGAGCGTGCGTCGGGCCCTCTGATGACCGACCGTGTCGAGGCCGAGTTCGTCGGAGGTCGGGTGCAGGCCCGCCGCGAACGCCGGATCGGTGCGATCCTGCGGTCATCGGTGCCGGTGCGCGCCGCGGCCTCGGAAGGCCGGGATGCCGTGGGCCGAGCACTCCGACGCGACGGCCTCGGCATGTTCGCGTGGTCCGACGGCGCGGATGCCCTGCGGCGCCGTCTCGCACTGCTGCGACGGGAGCTCGGCGATCCCTGGCCCGACGTGTCGGACGCGGGTCTGCTCCAATCCCTCGACGCATGGCTGGCACCGGAGCTCGACGCGCTGGCATCCGACACCCCCATCGGCCGACTGGACCTCACGTCCGCCCTTCGCCGCCTGTTGCCCTGGCCCGAAGCGGCGCACCTCGATGCGCTCGCCCCGGAACGGCTCGAGGTGCCCAGCGGTTCCCGCGTGCGCATCACCTACCCGGAACCCGACGGGGATCCGACCGCACGCCCGGTCGTCGCGGTGAAGCTGCAGGAGTGCTTCGGGTGGGCGGAGACCCCCCGGCTGGTGGACGGCCGCGTCCCCGTGCTCTTCCATCTGCTGTCCCCGGCAGGGCGTCCGCTCGCCGTCACAGACGACCTCGCCTCCTTCTGGTCCGGCCCCTACGCCCAGGTGCGCGCCGAGATGCGCGGCCGCTACCCCCGGCACCCCTGGCCCGAGGACCCCTGGGCCGCGGCGCCGACGAAGCACACCAAGAACCGCGCCGCCCGCTGACCCGCGCTCCCGGATCGCTGCTCAGCGCGTGCGCCGCCGCAGCGTGAGGGCAGCGAGCACCAGAGCACCGACGGCGAAGGCCACGACGACGAGCAGCGGGCCGAACACGTCCCACCCCTCGTCCCCCGCCGCGACCGCGTTGATCGTGTCGATCGCGTAGCTCAGCGGCAGCCAGTCGGAGATGGCGTACAGCACGTCGGGCATCTGGTCCCGCGGCATGAACAGACCGCCGAGGATGATCTGCGGGAACACCAGCAACGGCATGAACTGCACCGCCTGGAACTCGGTCTGGGCGAACGCGCTCGCCAGGAGCCCCAGCGCCGTGCCGAGCAGGGCATCGACCACCGCGACGAGACCCAGCTGCCACAGCGGCCCGTCCACGTCGAGCCCGCAGACCCCGACCGCGAACGCGACCGTGATCACCGCCTGCAGCACCGCCATCAGCCCGAACGCGAGCGCGTACCCGAGGATGAAGTCGGCCTTCTCGAGCGGCGTGGTCATCAGCCGTTCGAGCGTGCCGGAACGACGCTCCCGCAGGGTGGTGATCGACGTGATGAGGAACATCACGATGAACGGGAACAGCGCCAGGATCGCACCGCCGAACTGATCGAACACACCGTCCTGCTCGCTGAACAGCCAGGCGAAGAGACCGACGAGCAGGCTCGGGGCGATGAGCATCAGGGCGATGGACCGCGGGTCGTGCCGCAGTTGCGTGAGCACACGGCCGGCGGTCGCGAACAGCCGGCGGCCGTTCATGTCCCGTCCTCCTCCTGGCGTTCCTGCGCTTCTCGGCGTGCGCGCCGAGAGAACGCGGCGCCGGCGGCCCTGTCCCGTTCGATCAGCGCCAGGAACGCGGCCTCGGCGTCGGTCGTGCCGGTGTCGGCGAGCAGGGACGACGGCGTGGTGTCGGCGATGATCCTCCCCTCCCGCATCAGCAGCAGCCGATCGCAGCGCACCGCCTCGTCCATCACGTGGCTCGACACGATGAGCGTGACGCCCCGGTCGGCCAGCCTGCGGAACAGGGTCCAGAGCTCTGCGCGCAGCACAGGGTCGAGCCCGACCGTCGGCTCGTCCAGCACGATGAGCTCCGGGGAACCGATCAGGGCCATCGCGAGCGACACCCGCGTCGCCTGGCCGCCGCTCAGCGCGTCGACGAGTTGCGCCGCCTGCGCGCCGAGGCCCACCTCCTGGATGACCCGGTCGACGTCACCCTTCGGCGCCTTCAGAAGCGACGCGAAGTAGGCGAGATTCTGCCGCACGCTGAGATCGCCGTAGACCGAGGCGCCCTGCGTGCCGTATGCGACACGGTGCCGGAGCCGGCGGGACCCGGCCGGCTGGCCGAGAACGGTGACGTCGCCGGAGGCGATCCGCTGCACACCGACGATCGACCGCATGAGCGTGGTCTTGCCGCACCCCGAGGGGCCGAGGAGACCCGTGATCTGGCCGCGGGGCACGGCGAGGTCGATGCCGTCGAACACGGACACGGCCCCACGCCGCACGCGGAGCTGCGTGATCTCGACGGCCGCATTATTCATCATGCGATGAATTATGCGCCTCCCCTCGTCGGGCGTCAACGGCTCTCGGGCGGGCACGGCTTCGGGGCGCCGGATCGACACGCCGCCGGCGGCCCGTGCCGTCCGGCGCGGCGCCCGAGATCTCCGAAGGTGTGCCCGCCGCGGGGAGGGTCAGTCGAAGAGGTAGCGCTGGACGGTGGGGCCGACGCGGCGGACGAGCTCGTCGACGGAGGCGCCGGCGAGCGCGGGAAGCTGCAGGACGTAGCGGCCGATGAGCATGCCGGCCATCTGCGACGCGACGAGTGCGGCGCGGAGGTCGGCGTCCTGCACATCGAGGCGGCGCGCCACACGGGAGAGCAGTTCGCGGGAGAGGAACCCGGCGAGCAAGGGCGTCGTCAGTCTGCTCCCTATCGCCGTGCGCAGGAGGAGCACGCCGCGGCGGCGCACGTCGGGCTTCTCGAAGGCATCGAGCACGTAGCGGACGAGCCGCGCCCCCGCCTCGGCCTTCGGCCCCGCGAGGATCTCCGGGACGTCGAGGTCGGGGCGCAACGGGATCCCGGCGGCCTCGGCGAACAGGTCGGCCTTGGTGCCGAAGTAGTGGTGGACAAGCGCGGAGTCGACTCCGGCGCGGGCGGCGATCGATCGCACGGTCGCGCCGTCGTACCCCTGCGCACCGAACTCGTCGACGGCGGCGGACACGATGCGCTCGCGGGAGTCGGTGCCGCCGCGCGGGCGCCCGCGTCGTCTCGGCGCCTGCTGCTCGGTCATGCCCGTCAGCCTACGGCTCCGCGGATCCTCGCTCACCGAGCAGATGCCGAAGATACCGCTGCGGCTGCCCGAGGAACGAGCGCCAGTGGTTCACGATCTCGAGGTCCTCCCAGGCGGCCGGGCGGATCCCCCACTCCCCGACCTCCAGGATGGCGGCGCCCGGAAGCGCCGCAAGCACCGGGGAGTGCGTGGCGCACAGCACCTGGCCGCCCTCGTCGGCGATGCGCTGCAGCACGGCGATCAGCGTGAGAGTCGAATGGAACGACAGCGCGGCCTCCGGCTCGTCCAGGCAGTAGAACCCCGGATCATCGAAGCGGCTGTCGAGCAGGGCGAGGAACGACTCCCCGTGGCTCATCTCGTGGAAGGGCACATCGCCGCGGAGGGAGGGGTTCTCCTCGAGATATGTGTAGAACGAATGCATCGTCTCCGCCCGGAGGAAGAACCCCCAGCGGTGCGCCCCGACGCCCCGTTGGAGGCGCAGCCAGTCCGACAACGGCGACTCGCTCGGGCGTGTCCGGTGGTGAGCCTGGCGGGATCCGCCTTCCGGCGAGAGACCGTAGGCGATCGCGACGCCCTCGACGAGGGTGGACTTCCCGCTGCCGTTCTCGCCGACGAGGAAGGTCACTCCCGGTCCCAGATCCAGTCCCTCGCGCAGCACCTGGGCGACCGCGGGGATGTTCGACGGCCACGTCCCATCCGGAATCGGCGCCTCCTCGTTCGGCCGCACCGCGACGACCGGCTGCTGCCGCATGCGCCTCTCCCTCCTCCGTCGAGCCACCCCTCTGTGTGCCTGCCCCCCCCTTTCCGTGCGCACACAACGGGCCGGGGCGCGCGAAAGGGGGTGGGTCGGCGAGGTCAGCACTCGATGACGTTCACCGCCAGACCGCCCTCGCTGGTCTCCTTGTACTTCGTCGACATGTCGAGACCCGTCTGCCGCATCGTCTCGACGACGGCATCCAGCGAGACGTAGTGGCTGCCGTCGCCCCGGAGCGCCAGGCGGGCGGCGGTGACGGCGGTCGAGGCGGCGATCGCGTTGCGCTCGATGCACGGGATCTGCACGAGTCCCCCGATCGGGTCGCACGTGAGGCCGAGGTGGTGTTCCATCGCGATCTCGGCCGCGTTCTCGATCTGCCGGTTCGTGCCGCCCATCACCGCGGTGAGCCCGCCCGCGGCCATCGCGCACGCGGAGCCGACCTCGGCCTGGCACCCGCCTTCGGCGCCGGAGATCGAGGCATTGGCCTTGAACAGCGAACCGAGCGCGGTGGCCGTCAACAGGAACCTGCGGATGCCCCGGCGGCGGTTCGCCTCGGCGATCTCCTCATCCGCCCCATCGAGCGCGGGAGGGGACGGCGGGGCGCCGTCGAACCCGAGCAGCGCACTGCCGACGAGCTCCCCGTACGGCGTCACCGCGTTCCCGGCGCCGAGTCCCGAGTCGGCGAGGAAGCGCCACCAGTACATCGCCACCGCGGGAAGGATGCCCGCCGCGCCGTTGGTCGGTGCCGTCACGACGCGACCACCCGCCGCGTTCTCCTCGTTCACGGCGAGTGCGAACGCGCCGAGCCACTCGCCGGGCAGCTCGCGGTGCCCGTCGGCTTCGACCGCCTCGAGCTGCGCGCGGATCGTGCCGGCGCGGCGCTTGACCTGGAGCATGCCCGGAAGGACGCCGTCGGCGTGCAGACCGGCGTCCACACAACCCGACATCGCATCCCAGATCGCGTCGAGGCCGGCGGCGACCTCCTCCTCGCTCCGCAGCGCGGTCTCGTTGCGGCGGGCGACCTCGGCGATGGACAGTCCGAGGTCATCGCACACCGCGAGGAGCGAGGCGGCATCGGCGTAGGGATGCGGGAAGGCGCCGGTCGCGAGGTGCGCCTCCTCCCCCTCGCGCCGGATGAAACCGCCGCCGATCGAGTAGTACGTCTGCTCGAACAGGGTGATCCCGTCGCCGTCGCGGGCGATGAGCGTCATGGCGTTCGGGTGTCCGGGGAGTCGGGTCCGAGGCGCGAACACGATGTCGTCCTTCCGGAACGGCACCGCATGGGCGCCGTCGATCCGCAGCGGCTCCCCCTCGGGGTAGGCGGACCAAGCCGTGCGGACGTCCGCCGGGTCACACGTCTCGGGCGCGAGACCGCGGAGCCCCGCGACCACCGCGTCCGGGGTGCCGTGGCCGATCCCGGTGGCGCCGAGCGAGCCGTACAGCGTGCACTCGACGCGGCCGACGCGGTCGAGCTCGCCGGAGGCGGAGAGCTGCCGCGCGAAGTCGAGCGCGGCGCGCATCGGTCCGACGGTGTGCGAGCTGGACGGGCCGACGCCGATGGAGAAGAGGTCGAAGGCCGAGACGTACGCAGTCACCCCTCCAGGCTACGCCGAGTTCGGGATTCCGGTTCACCGCGATTAACCGCGCGGCCGGCGGGTCCGCGTCAAGGCCCTTCATCTCCCGGAGAGTCGGAGGCAGGCTGTGGGGACGACATCGCAGAAAGGGACGATCATGACCGACAGCACTCCCGAACCGACCGCGAACGACGAGCTCTCGCCCGAGGCGCAGACCCCCACCCCGACCCCGGCCTCCGACACCACGGAGGGTGAGGCGACGACGCCGGCGCAGGCGGACTCCCCCGAGGACGCGGACCCTGCCGAGGTGCCGAGCACCGAGGAGCTGGAAGAGCCCAGCACCGAGAAGTCCCCCGGCGAGGAGCCGAAGGCCCCGAAGCGCGACGACCCCGAGCCTGACCACGAGGCGGTCGGCCTCGGCGTCGACTGAGCCCTCCGCGAGACCCCGCACTACCGTCGAGACCCCGCCCTGCAGACGCCTGCAGGGCGGGGTCTCGACGCGAAAGCGGGGTCTCGGGAATCTACTCGACGAGCTTGCCGGTCGTGTCGACGTCGCGCATGAGCTCGGCGATCTCGTCGGGGACGGCGGGGATCTCCTCGCGGGTCACGCCGGCGGTCGGCGACCAGACGAGGTTCACCTGCAACGTGGGATCGGTGTCCGGGAAGTCGCTGCGGTTGTGGCATCCCCGCGTCTCCCGACGCTCCCGCGCCGCCTCCAGCGTGGCCCGGGCGGCGAGCGCGGAGGCCTTGAGGTCGAACGCGTGCGCGAGGTCCTGGAATCCGGCGATGTCCGGGTGGATGCCGATGTCCTCCATCCGCCCCTCGATCATGTCGAGGTCGGCGAGTCCGGCCTCTAGGCCCTCCTCCGACCGCACCACGCCCGCGTACTCGGTCATGAGGTTGCGGATGGCGCGCTGCAGAGCCCGCACGTTCTCGCGCCCCTCCGCGGCGAGGAGGTCGTCGATCTCGGCACGGGCTGCGGCGACCGCGTCGGCCGACCGGCGCTGGGCCTCGAGCCCCGCGGCGTGGGCCATGGCGGCCTGACCGACGATCCGACCGTAGACGAGCAGCTCGATGAGGGAGTTCCCGCCGAGACGGTTCGCGCCGTGGAGTCCGCTCGATGCCTCCCCGATCGCGTACAGCCCGTCGACGTCGGTCTGGTGGTCGTCCGGCCGCACCCACACGCCACCCATCGAGTAGTGCGCGGTCGGCGCGATCTCGATCGGGTCCGCCGTGATGTCGAGCATCTGCAGCTCCATCATCGTCTGATAGACGCGCGGAAGCCGGGTCATGATGGTCTCGCGCGGCAGGTGCGACACGTCGAGCCAGACGCCGCCGTTCGCGGTGCCGCGTCCTTCCTGGATCTCGGTGTAGGCGGCGAGCGCGACCCGGTCCCGCGTCGACAGCTCCATCCGCTCGGGGTCGTACTTCGCCATGAACCGCTCGCCCAGGGCATTGCGGAGGATGCCGCCCTCCCCGCGCGCGGCCTCGGAGATGAGCGTGCCGGCGGCGTTCTCGGGCTCGATGATGCCGGACGGATGGAACTGCACCAGCTCCGGATCGCGGAGTCGCGCCCCCGCCTCGACCGCGAGCCGGAAGGAGTCGCCGGTGTTCTCGTCGCGCCGTGACGACGTGCGACGCCAGATGCGGTTGTGCCCACCGGCGGCGAGGATCACGGCGTCCGCATGGATGAGGTAGCGCGTGCCGTCCGCCTGGTCGAAGCCGTAGGCGCCGAAGACGACGTTGTCGCGAACGAGCAGACGCGTGATGTAGACGTTGTCGAGGATGGGGACGTCGAGCTGCTCGGCGCGGGCGACCAGCGTCCGCTGGATCTCGAGGCCGGTGTAGTCGCCGGCGAAGGCCGTGCGACGGTAGGTGTGCGCGCCGAAGAAGCGCTGCGAGATGCGGCCGTCGCCTTCGCGGGCGAAGTCCATGCCCCAGCGCTCGAGGTCGCGGATGCCGCGTTCGGCGCCCTGGGTCACGATCTGGACGGTGTGGGGGTTGGCGAGGAGGTAGCTCTCCTTGATCGTGTCCGCGGCGTGCTGCTGCCAGCTGTCCTCGGCGTCCATCGTGCCGAGCGCCGCGTTGATGCCGCCGGCTGCGAGCGACGTGTGGGCGTCCTGCCGGGGGCGCTTGCCGACGGCGAGCACGTCGACGCCGTGTTCGGCCACCTCGATCGCGGCGCGGAGCCCGGAGCCTCCGGTGCCGATCACAAGGACCGTGGTGGAGATCTGTCGTTCGGGTGCATTCATGCTCTCGACGCTAGTTAGGCGATCCTAATAACTCCAATGCATAGTTCGTCTGGAAACCATGCGGGTACGCTATGGATATGAACCTCGAGCAGCTCCGCGGGTTCGTCGAAGTCGCCCGCCTCGGCCACTTCACCCGCGCCTCCGAGCACCTCCATCTCGCGCAGCCCTCGCTGAGCCGTCAGATCTCGACCCTCGAGCGGGAGCTCGGCGCCGAGCTGTTCCATCGTGCCCGCGGCCACATCGCCCTGACCGCCGCCGGCGAGACGGTCCTCCCCCGCGCGCAGCGCATGCTCGCCGAAGCCGACGCCATCCGCGACGAGGTGGCCGAGCTCGCCGGCCTCCGTCGCGGCCGCGTGCGCCTCGGCGCCCCACCCACCCTCTGCATCAGTCTCGTCGCGGAAGCCCTCAGCACGTTCCACGCCGCGCACCCCGGCATCGACCTGCACCTCACCGAGGGCGGCTCCCGGCTGCTCGTCGAACAGCTCGCGGTCGGCGCCGTCGACATCGCCCTCGTCACCCAGTCCGAGGGTCCGGTACCTGCGGGGGTCAGCCTCACGCACGTTCCGCTCCTCGCCGAGGAGCTCGTGGTGATCTCGTCGGCCTCCGCACCTCCGGTCACCCACGGCCCGTCCGTGAGCCTCGCGCACCTCGCCACCCTCCCGCTCATCCAGTTCGACGAGAGCTATGAGCTGCGGGCCGCGATGGACGCCGCCTTCCGCGCCGCCGACCTCACCCCGACGCTCGCGCTGGAGGGTGCGGAGATGGATGCGGTGCTCCGCTTCGTGGAACGAGGCGTCGGGGTCGCGGTGGTCCCTGCGATGGTGCTGTTCGAGCGCCCCGCGCTGCGGTCGGCGCGCCTCGCCCACCCGGCGATGTCCCGGACGATCAGTCTCGCCCATCGCTCCGACGTCACCCCCGCGGTTGCGGTGGCCGCGATGCGCACGGCCATCATGGCCACGGCGGCCGACCTCGCCGAGCGCGACCCGGCGATCACCAGCCTGCTCTAACCGGAGCATGTGCCCGGGACAGCGAAAACCCCCGCCGCTTCCGCGACGGGGGTTCCGTACTGTCTCAACACAGTGTGCGCCTCGAGGGACTCGAACCCCCAACCTTCTGATCCGTAGTCAGATGCTCTATCCATTGAGCTAGAGGCGCAGGACCCGCGGTGCTTTACCGCTCAGCGGGCCGACGACCAGCCTACAACAGACGAGACAGGAAAGCGAAACGAGGGCTCACTCGCCCTTCGCGGCCGCCTTCTCCTGCTTCTTCCGCCGTTTCTCCCTGGCCCGCTGCTGCGACGAGAGCGCCTGGAGATCGACCAGTCGCAGCGCTTGCATCCGCGCTTCGCGCATACGTGCGTAGTCGGGATCCTGGTCCGGTCGCATGCCTTCGACGCGCAGTCGACGGTCGAGGTTATGCCGCACATCGGCCCAGGCCGCCGCGCGCGCCTCCTCGACGATGCTCTCCAGCTGGGCACGGTCGTCCATCATCTCGCGCAGACGCTGTGCGACGCCGAGCGACTGCTTGGCCCGCCGCCGGAGATTGCGCACGTCGCGGTCACGGTAGTCGTGCGTGCCCACCGGATCGGAGTGCCGACCGCGGGCGCGCTTGCGCAGAGCCGTGACCGTGGCGGCGGCCTCCTCCGACTCCTCGGCCATCGCCCCGAGCGCAGCCCTCGCATCCTCGACGTACTTGTCGAGATCGAAGACGCCGTCCTCGGCGATGGTGCCGATGAGGATGTGGTTCTTCACGGCGAGGCGCGCAGCGGCCGTCGCGATCGCGACGCCTTCGGCGATGGCATCCGCAGTCCGTCCCACCGGCACCTCCTTCTCTCGAGCGTACCGGTATGGATGCCGCGCAGTCTCGGCCGGAATCGCTCCGGATCAGCTTGCCGCAGACGTCCGACATCGGGAGGCGGCGTCGAATCGAGGCTCAGCCGACGACGCCGACCCAGATACCCGAGGCCCAGGCCTGCTGCTCCCCGGAGCACCCGACCGCCCCCGGGAAGCCGCGGACCACGGCCATGCAGTTGGCGAGGAACTCCGGATCGCCGCCGAACATCGCCCCGTACGCGCCCGATGAGGTGAGGGTGCCCCAGACCCGGAACTGATAGATGTGAGCCAGCTCATGCGCCATCGCCCAGTTCAGGCGCCCCTCGCTCCAGCCGGTGATATCGGCGCGGTACTTGATGTAGCCGTTGCTGTTGGCGCAGGCAGGCGCGGTGCCACCCGCACAGGACGATGACTCATACAACCCGACGCCCCCGCCGCCCACCCGGTCGAGGGCGGCCCGCACCCGCGCGTAGCCGTCCGGCCCGCTCGATGCCCACGCGGGCCCCCCGGGACCGACGCTCTGCGACGCCTGCCACCCGGCGACCTCGGTGCCGACCTTCTGCGTGAGCGCCTCCACCGTCGCGGTCGCCGCGACCACGGTGGCCGGGTCATGGCGCTCGGCGCGCACGGTCTCCTGCGCGGACCGGGCGGAAGCGAGGTGCGCCGCGGTATCGACCTTGCCGTCTGCGCCCTGGAGGACGGCGGCCAACGTCGAGAGCTCCTCCAGGAATGCCGGCCGCACCGCCAGGACGGAGGCTCGATCCTCCGCGTCCTGCTCGGCCCGGGCCACCGCGCCGGACAGGTGGTCGGTACGCTGTGCGGCGTCGTATGACCGGTTGGCCAGCACGGAGAGCTCGGCCACCGCCTCGGCGCGCTCCTGGTCCAGTGCGTCGGATCGCGCGACGGCGGCCCCCGCGAGGAGCACGGCTGCGGACACCGTCACCGCCAGCACCCGCCGCATCACGGCAGGAAGCCCGTCGTGTCGTTCAGCTCGGCGTCCTGCTCCGCGATGTGCGACCGCAGAGCGGTGAGACGCTCCGCCAGTTCGAGGTTCTCGGCCTGCGACTCCGCGAGCACCTGCTCGATCCGCGCGATCTCCGCCTTCACGGCAGCGACACCGGCGGCGCGCTCCTGATCGGCCACTACCAGGAGCGCAGCACCTCCGAGCAGGAGGATCCCCCCGACGACGACAGCAAGACTTCGCATCTCGCTCCCCAGGACAGCGCGAACAGACCGGACCGACTCCGACCGGACAAGGATACAACCGCTCGCGGCGCGTCCGGGGGTCGTTCTCCGGACGGACGCCTCAGGTGGTCGCCGTCTGCGCCAGCCGCCGTTCGGCCGCGGAGTGCCCGCTCGCCAGGTGCGCGGGGACGATCTGTCGTAGCGCCTCGACATCGCGCGCACGGACGGCTTCGAGGATGACGCGGTGTTCCTCCGCCATCGCCTCCAGATCGTCGTGCTGTCCGAACAGCCAGCGCAAGCGCGTCAGGAACACGGCGATGAGCTCGCCGAGCATCTCGTTGCCCGCCAGGTCGACGGCGACCTCATGGAACACCGCGGCCGCCGTCCGGGCGGTCTCCGCGTCGCCGGCCCGCGCCGCGGCGACTTCGCGCTCGTACGCCTCGCGCAGCCGGGCGAGCCCTTTCGCGTCGTGGCGCTCGGCCGCGAACACGAAGATGAGGGTCTCGATCGCCTCGCGCACCTCCGCGAAGTTGCGGATGTCGTCATGGGTGAACTCCCGCACCACGGCCCACGTCCGGGGCCGTGCGACGACCACGCCCTCCGCGACTAGCGTGCGGATGGCTTCCCGCACCGGGAGTCGGGACACATTCAGCTCGGCGGCGATATCCCGCTCCACCAGCCGGGAACCGGGCGCGCGCCGACCCAGCACGATGTCGTCTCGGAGGATCCTTGTGACCCTCACCGACTCGAGTTCCCCGCTTACCCCCACAGCCCCCGCCATCCGGGCATTGTCGCACTCCGGCCCGGGATTAGCCAAGTTTGGTATCCCAGACCGGGGCGCGCGCCAGGGTCAGGGCAGACGGTTCGCCCGCGCGACGCTGGCCGTCAGCTCTTCCGCGTTCTGCCGGATGACATACGCCGGACGGTCACGCTCGACCCGCCACGACTCACTGAGCGGGCCGACGTTGACCGTGTCGAAACCGGCCTCGTCGTAGAAGCGGGTGACGAAGGCCACGGCCTCCTCGTCGTCCCCGGCCGTGGCCAGCGCGCGACGGTTCGGCGTACCCGCGGGGGCGCCGTCGGTGGTGATCTCGGCGGCGTAGATGTGGTTGAACGCCTTGGCGATCCTGGACTCCGGGAGCTGCGCCTGCACGAGCTCGGACGTGGTGGTCTCGCCCTTGTCGAGGGCCTCGATGTGCCCATCGCGCTCGAAGTAGTAGTTGTTCGTGTCGAGCACGATCTTCCCGGCGAGCTGCGCGGCGGGAAGCTGATCGATCGCGCGCAGCGGCACCGTCACCACGGCCACGTCCGCCGCGGCGGCCGCCTCCTCCGCCGTCGCCGCCTTCGCGTGCGGCCCGAGCTCTGCGATGAGATCGGCCAGGGTCTCAGGCCCCCGCGAGTTCGCGATCACGACGTCATAGCCGTTGGCCACCGCCACACGGGCGACCTGGCTGCCGATGTTGCCTGCTCCGATGATTCCGAGAGTTGTCATGCTCGGGCCAACGCCTGCCGGCCGATGCTATTCCCGTCGAGAACGGGAGGCGGACGCGGTCAGAGGCGCGTGAGCGCGTCCTCCGCGGCCACCCAGGCGAGCATCGCGCACTTCACGCGCGCCACGTACCGCGACACTCCCCCGAGCGCCGCGGCGTCGCCGAGCAGCTCCTCGTCCGGCTCGATCGTTCCGCGGGAGCGCATCGCCTCCCGGAACGCCGCGATGCGCACCTCGAGCTCGTCCACGGTGAGCCCCTCGGCGAGCTCGGCGAGCAGCGACGCGGAGGCCTGGGAGATGGCGCACCCGTGTCCCTCCCACGCGATCGCCTCGACGCCGCCGTCGGCGCTGCGATGCACCTGCAGCGTGATCTCGTCGCCGCAGGTCGGGTTGAGTTGATGCGACTGCGCGGGGATCTCCTCGCGGAGGCCGAAGCCGTGCGGCGTGCGCGAGTGGTCGAGGATCAACTCCTGGTACAGGCTCTGCAAGTCGCTCATGCGCCCCTCCCGAAGAACGCGATCGCTCCGGCGACCGCCTCGATGACGGCGTCCACCTCGGACGCGGTGGTGTACAGGTAGGTGCTCGCCCTCGTCGACGAGGTCACACCCAGCCGACGGTGCAACGGCTGGGCGCAGTGGTGACCGACGCGCACCGCGATGCCCTGGTCGTCGAGGAACTGCCCGACGTCGTGCGAGTGGATCCCTGCCACGTCGAAGCTCGCGAGCCCCACACGCGGCAGCTCGATGCCCGCGCCCAGGACCCGCACGCCGTCGATCGCCCCGAGTCCTTCGACGAGACGCTGCCCGAACGCGGCCTCGTGCGCGGCGATGCGATCCATCCCGACCGCGGAGAGGTAGTCGACCGCGGCGGCGAGCGCGATCGCCTGGGACACCCGCTGCGTGCCCGCTTCGAAGCGCTGCGGCGGCGGCAGGTACTCGGCCTCGGTCGTGGTCACCGTCGTGATCATGGAACCGCCCGTGAGGAACGGGGGCATCGCGGTGAGGACCTCGCGACGGCCGTAGAGCGCGCCGATGCCGGTGGGGCCGAGCATCTTGTGGCCGGAGAGGACGGCGAGATCGACCCCGAGCGCGTGGAGGTCCAGCGGCAGGTGCGGAGCCGACTGGCAGGCGTCGAGCAGGGTGAGGGCGCCGACCTCCCTGGCCAGCGCGACAAGGGTCTCGACGGGGTTGATCACGCCCAGCACGTTCGACACGTGGGTGAAGGCCACGAGCTTCGTGCGCTCCGAGATGATCTCCGCGGCCGCATCCAGCCGCAGGGCCCCGTCGTCGTCGAGCGGTATGACCCGGAGCGTGGCCCCGGTGCGCGCAGCGAGCTCCTGCCAGGGGATGAGGTTGGCGTGGTGCTCCATCTCGGTGGTGACGATCTCGTCCCCTTCGCGGAGCCGGAGAGGCTCGGCCGCGGCCCCACCCCGGCCGAGGGAGGCGTTGGAGAGCGAGTAGGCGACGAGGTTGACCGCTTCGGTGGCGTTCGAGGTCCAGACGATCTCGTCGTCATCGGCGCCCACGAATCGGGCGAGGGTGCTGCGGGCGTCCTCGAAGAGCTCGGTCGCCTCGGCGGCCAGCGTGTGGGCGCCGCGGTGGACGGCCGCGTTCATGGTGGTGGCGAAGCGGCGTTCGGCGTCGAGCACGGACTCCGGACGCTGCGACGTCGCCCCTGAGTCGAGGTACGCCAGCGGGTGGCCGTGGACGCGGGTGTGCAGGATCGGGAAGTCCTCGCGGATCCGCTCCACCTCGGTCTCGGTCAGCGGGGTGATCACGTCGACTCCGGGAGAAGCGCTCATCGTTCCAGTCTCCCATCTTCCGGCCGACCGGGGTCCGCCTCCGGGCGGGCACAACTTCGGAGATGGGACAAGACACGTCGGGCTGCCGGACCGTCGAGCGGCGTGTCGGCAACGATCTCCGAAGTCGTGCCCGGCGGAAGCGCGGAAGGACTAGGACATGCGGGCGAGGCGGGCGCGGGCGATGCAGAAGGCGCCGTACAGGGCGAAGCCGACGCCGACGGCACCGAGGATGAGCCGCCCGAACGGCAGGCTGAGCAGGCTGTGCAGCGCGGCGTCGAGACCCGCGGCGCGCTCCGGGTCCTGCGTCACGGCCGCCACCACGAACAGCACCCCGGTGACCCCCACCGCGATGCCCTTGCCGATGTAGCCCACGATGCCGAGCGCCATCACGCCGGCGCGGGCGGCTCCGGTCGGCACGTCGATGAGCTTGCGGAAGGAGCGCATGATCCCGCCGATGATGAAGCCGATGCCGACGCCGATGACGCTGAGGCCGATCACTACGAGCAGGGCCACCCCGCCGGGTGCGGCGAGGACCACCTGGCTCAGGGTCTTCGACGCGTCGGAGGATTCCGCGCGGCCGCCCACCGCGTAGACGAGTGCGAGGCCGGCGATCACGAGGTAGGTGCCGGAGATGCCGAAGAGCTTGAGGCGCTTGCCCCACTTCTTCGTCTCGGCGGGGTCGGCGGCGAGGAACCCGCTCGCCACCTGCCACACGGCGAGCGCGAAGAGGCCCACGGCGATCGCGAGCAGCAGCAGTCCGCCGATCGGGTTGTTGCGCACCTGCTCCATCGCGCCATCCTGGTCGGCGTCCCCCGACCCGCCGGCCGCGATCGTGATGGCGATCGCGCCGATGATGATGTGGATGATCCCGAGGACGACGAAACCCGCGCGGGCGGTCCGCCGGAACGCGGTGGAGTCCTTCGCCACACGCGCCGCATGCTTGACGGTGCTCATGCTCGAAGAGTATCCGCCGCAGACCGCCGGAATGAGGGGGTTGCTTTCCGCACGCGCGGTGCGGAAGCGCTCAGGTGATCCGTTCGACGGGCTGCCGCAGGATGGTGCGCAGCTTCTCCGGGGCTGTGCGACGGCGGTCGCTGAGGTAGATCTCGTGGTGCCGCCCGCGCAGCCGCAACCCGTTCTCCGGGACGAAGCGCTCGTGCAGCTCCTCCAGCACCGGGCCTTCATCGTCGAACGGTCCGATGTGCAGCGTCTGCACGCAGAGCCCCTCGTCGAGGACCTCCCGCCGGACGGCGGCCAGCGCCGGAAGCTCTTCCCCCTTCTTCGCGCTCTTCGCCGCGACCGTCTCGACCGCGCGGTCGAACAGGGCGGGAGTGACGTGGTCGCCCACCATGATCATGAGTGTCCAGAGCCACGTCGACTTGTCACGCCGGGTGGTGAACGAGGCCATGTCGGGCGCGTGCCACAGGCCTTCCAGGGGCATCACGACCTGATCGACGCCGAGCTCGGCCCGGCTGGCGAACTTGAGGGTGTACGCCAGCGGGTAGAGCGCCGCGACCGCGTCGAAGAAGGCCGGAGCGGTGTTCGGATCTCCGGCGCCGTCGATCATCAGATAGGTCAGCGGCGGCACCTCGAGGACACGGAAAGCGCCCCGCTTCGCCTGATACGCGTCGATAGTCTTCTTGGGATCGATCGCCGTCATGGCCCGCCTCTCGGTACGTCGTGCGGTCAGTGTGCCAGCGGCCACGGACATCGGGTCGAGCCCTCGGGCCCGACCCGATGCGTGGTCAGCTCTGCTCGACGGGGAGCCAGAGCTCGCAGGAAGCCGTGTCGCCGGTGAACTCCCGGTAGCGGACGATCGACGGCCCGGGCCGCAGCCGCCACGGGTTCGACGGGAACCACTCGGTCGCCGTCGCCGCCCACAGATTCTGCAGGGTCTCGGGGAAGGGTCCGCTCGCGCCGAACACGGCCCAGGTGCCCTCCGCCACGCTCAGGGCGTCGAGGTCGTCGGGAACCGCGGTGTCGTCGCGCACGGCCACCCCGTGCAGGTAGGTCAGAGGTGTCCCCTCCGGGGCATCCGGATCGATGTCGGCGGTCACGGCGAGGATGCCCGCGGGCTCCTCGTTCCCGAGGGCCTTGAGTCGGGCGTGCTCCTCCGGCGGGATGCCGGCGATGTGCGCCTGGATGTGCGGATTGACGCCGACGTGGACGAGCGGGACCTCCGCGGCATGGCCGACGAGGACGAACGCGGGGCGGTGGGTGATGGTGACATCCATCGGGGTGCTCCCTTCGACGCTCAGGCGGAACCGGAGCGTGGGTTGTGTGCGGAGAGGACCCCCGTGCCGACGCGCGTCTGCCGGCCCGATGCCGTGCACGGCGCGGAACGCCCGGGCGAACGCCTCGGTCGACCCGTAGCCGTGCCGAACGGCGACATCGAGCAGACTCGGTGCGCCGGCGGCGAGCTCCGCGGCCGCGAGCGTCATCCGACGACGCCGCACGTACACGGTCAGCGGCATCCCGGCGAGCGCCGAGAACATCCGGCGCAGGTGGTACTCGGTGGTGCCGTGTGCGCGGGCGAAGGCGGCGACGTCGATCTCCTGACCGCGGTCTGCGTCGACGAGGTCGACCAGGGCGTTGAGCGTGCCGATCACGGGGGTCCTCCTTTCCCCCTCATCGTCTCGCCGCCGCCCATCCGCGCACCCGACCGTTCCGACCCGATGCGATCGGGTCGGTGATCAGAGCTCGACCGGGACCGCCGGCTCCGTGTCCTCCACCTCCGGGTGACGGGCGAGGTTCACCACGGCCGCAAGGAGGCCGCCCCACACCGTGACCATGGCGATGATCATCATGACGATCGCGGTGGTGGTCATGCGCCCGCTCCCTTCGTCTGCGCCGCCGGGACGGCGATGCTCGTCGTCTCCGGGTCGGCGGCGTACTCCTCCTGGTCCAGGAAGTCGTCGTACCCGACGTCGTCCTTGGCGCGCGAGCGCCTGCTCCACGGCACCAGCGACAGCAGGACTCCCCCGATCACCAGGGTGATGACCATGCCCCAGCCGAACACGCCGAGGAACCAGCCGGGGTAGCCGCTGTATGGCTCGGCGATCTTCGTCAGGAGTTCCGTGATCAGCAGGTAGCCGAGCACGAGCGGGGCCAGGACCCCCACGAGCAGGCGCCAGAGCAGCCCGACCCGGAAGCTGGATCGCCGGTTGAGGTGCTCCTGCAGCTGCGGCAGCCTGTGCAGCACCCACGCCACCACGATCACCGCGACGAGGGCGACCGCCATGATGCCGAAGGCGTTGACGAAGGCGTCGGTGGTGTCGAGGACCGACAGCGCGGTGGTGGTGGAGAACAGGGCCATGGAGATGACGGCGAGCGGGATGGAGACGATGAGGGTGGTGCGCACCCGTCCCCACCCGAGCTTGTCCTGGAGGGCGGCCACGATCACCTCGAGGATCGAGATGAGGGAGGTCACACCCGCGAAGACGAGGGCACCGAAGAACAGCACGCCGATGATCGAGCCTCCGGTCGCCTGCGAGACGATCGTGGGGAAGGCGACGAAGGCGAGACCGATGCCCGAGGTCGCGACGCCGGAGACCTCGGTGCCCTGCGCCTGGGCCATGAACCCGAGGGCGGCGAAGACGCCGATGCCGGCGAGGATCTCGAAACCGGAGTTGGCGAACGCGACCACGAGTCCGGAGCCGGTGAGGTCGGTCTTGCGCTTGAGGTAGGACGCGTACGTCACCATGATCCCGAACGCGACGGACAGGGAGAAGAAGATGTGCCCGTAGGCGGAGGCCCACACGGCCGGGTCGGCGAGCGCCTCCCAGTTCGGCGTGAAGAACGCGTTCAGACCGTCCAGGGCGCCGGGGAGGAAGAGCGCCTGCACCACGAGCACCGCGAACATGAGGGTGAGCAGCGGCATCAGGATCATGTTGGCGCGGCCGATGCCGCGCTTGACGCCGAGCGCCATGATGATGATGACGATCAGCCACACCGCGATCAGCGGCAGCCCCACCTGCGGCACGAACTCCCCGGACAGGCCGACCTCCGCGACGTCGGCCGACTGCAGGAAGTCGACGAAGAAGAAGTCGTTCTCGTTGCCCGCACCCCAGGTGAGCTGCGCGGAGAACCAGGTGTACATGCCCGCCCACGCGACGATCACCGCGTAGTACACCGCGATGACGACGCAGATCAGCACCTGCCACCAGCCGAGCGGTTCGGCGGCCCGGTGCAGGCGCCGGAACGCGAGCGGCGCGGAGCCTCGGAACCGGTGGCCGATCGCGTAGTCGAGGAACAGCAGCGGGATACCGGCGGTCAGCAGCGCGCACAGGTACGGAATGAGGAACGCACCGCCGCCGCCTTCATAGGCGACGTAGGGGAAGCGCCAGATGTTCCCGAGACCCACGGCCGAGCCGATCGCCGAGAGGATGAACACGTTCCGCGAGCCGAAGGCCTCGCGCTGCGGGGTCTGGGTCGGTTCAGGCATGCCCGCGAGGATACCCGAACCAGGACACCCGGGCGACTCGCCCCGCGCTCACAGCATCGCGGTCAGCACCCCGCCGTCCGCCCGCAGCGCGGCGCCGTTCGTCGCCGATGCGCGGACGCTGGAGAGGTAGACGACGAGGTCGGCGACCTCGGCCGGATCGAGGAAGCGGCCCAGCAGGCTGGTCGTGTTCTGTCCGATGATCGCCTCCTTCATCACCTCCTCGGAGACGGACCGGGCCTCGGCGACCGCGGCGACGCTCGCCGCGACACCTTCGGAGTAGGTCGGCCCGCCCAGGACGGTGTTCACCGTCACGCCGGTGCCGCGGGTGAGCTTGGCCAGCCCGTTCCCGAGCGCGATCATCGCAGCCTTCGTCACGCCGTAGTGCACCATGTCGGCCGGGACGTTGACGCCGGACTCGCTGCTGACGAAGACGATCCGCCCCCAGCCCCGTTCCCGCATCCCCGGCAGGAGGGCTCGGGAGAGGCGCACGCCGCTCATCACGTTCACCTCGAAGTAGCGCGCCCAGTCCTCGTCGGCGACGTCCGCGAAGTCGGCGAGACCGAAGAGACCGACGTTGTTGATGAGGATGTCGACGTCGCCGAGCCGCTCCGTCAGCCGCACTACCTGCGACGGGTCAGTGAAGTCCGCGGCGATCCCGGACACGGTCACCTCCGGATGTGCGAGGGCCAGAACGCGCACCGCCGCGTCGACGCGTCCCTCGTCACGACCGTTGAGCACGACATCGACCCCCTCGGCGGCGAGAGCGGACGCGACCGCGTATCCGATCCCCTGGCTCGATCCGCTGATGAACGCCCTCTTGCCGCGCAGCCCCAGTTCCATCCGTCTCCCTCTCACTTCCGCGGGCGTCCCGCATTTACTTGCCTGAGCAAGTCATATTAGCCACCACTCACTTTCCCAAGCAAGCGAAGAGCGCCGCTCGACCGCTACGGTGGAGGAATGTCGCCATCCTCCCCCGCCCCGTTGAACACCGAAGAGATGGACGTCTGGTCGGCACTCGCGACGCTCCTCGAACGGCTCCCCGCCACCCTCGACGCGCAGCTGCAGCGCGACAGCGGACTGACCCACTTCGAGCACGGCATCCTCTTCGCCCTCGATGCGGCACCGGAGCGCACGCTCCGCCTCAGCGTCCTCGCCGGCTACGCGAACAGCACGCTGTCCCGGCTCTCCCGCGCGGTCACCCGCCTGGAGGCGAAAGGCTGGGTCCGTCGTGAGGTCGATGCGGAAGACGGGCGCTTCACCCTCGGCATCCTCACCGACGCCGGCCACCGGAAGGTCGAGGAGTCGACTCCCGCGCACCAGGCCCTCATCCGCCGGGTCGTCTTCGACACCCTGACCCCGGCGCAGGCCCGGCAGCTCGGCAGGGCCAGCCGGAAGATCTCCGCCGCGCTCTCCCCCGACCCGACCTGGACGCCCGAGACGACGGCGTGAGGAGGGCCGCCCGCATGCGAGAACACGAAAGCCCCGGCGAGCGGACTCGTCGGGGCTTCTCAGTGCGGAGACGAGGGGATTTGAACCCCTGGTCCCCGTAAGGGGACTCCACCTTAGCAGGGTGGTGCACTAGGCCGGACTATGCGACGTCTCCAGGCATCCGGCTCGAGAGCACGGATGCACCCCACCATCATAACGGGTCCGACGCGTGGTCACGAACCGCCGGTCTCGGATGGTCCCCGGAGCGGCCCTATCGCCCTGCGATACTGGCCGCACGAGGCGGGGTCCTCCCCCGCGGACGAGAGGAGACGCCATGTCCGAGTCATCGGGAGCGCACGTCCGCGCGGGGTTCGCCGCCCCGGCCGACCCGAGGCGCGGCGCCCTCGGCTATGCCGCGGTGCTCGCCCTCCTCATCGTGTCGTATGGACTGTGTGCGGCCCAGCCCGGCACGGTCCCCAGCCCCTGGGCGTTCCTGGCGATGCTGGTCACGGTCGCGATCGTGTTCCGCGTGACCAGGGCGCACGCCCTCGTGCAGCGGGTGTCGTGGGTCGTGCTCTCGGCCGCGGGCCTGGCTGCCCTCCTCGCGGCATTCTTCGCCACGGACAGCCCCGCCCTCGCCGTGGCGCTCTCCGCCGCCTCCATGATCGCGCTGCTCGTGGCGCCGTGGGCCATCATCGCGCACCAGGTCACGCGCCGAGGCCTCGACGTCGAGGCGCTCCTGGCCGCGGTGACCGCGTACATCCTCGTCGGCATGTTCTTCGCCTTCGTCTACAACCTGCTGTCGTTGCTGCTGCCGACCCCGCTGTTCGGGGATGCGGCGAACGACTCGCTCGGCAATCAGCTCTTCTTCTCGTTCACGGCACTGACCACGACGGGCTACGGGAACCTCGTCCCCGTCGGACCAGGCGTGCAGGCGGTGGCCGTCGCCGAGGGGATCACCGGGCAGCTCTTCCTCATCACCGCGGTCGCCCGCATCATGCGGGGTGCGAGCGCTCAACGCTCCGCACCGACGCCGGCCTGATCGCAGTCGCCGGTACTCTGATTCGAATGAGCGCGCCCCACGCAGTGGATCATCTCCTCGACGGACCGCATGGCCCGCTTCCGATCCGGATCTACTCCCCGCCTGTGTCGACGCGACATGGGCTGGTGTGGGCCCACGGCGGGGGCTTCGCCGGTGGTGACCTCGACATGCCGGAGGCCGATGCGGTGGCGAGAGCTTTCGCAGATCGCGGGATCCTCGTCGTGAGCGTGGACTACGCGCTGGCGCCCGTCACTGCGGAGTGGACACGGCGCCTGCGGGTACCGGAGCGGAACGGAGTCCACTACCCGGTCCCTCACGAGGAACTCGTCACCGCGTTTCGTTGGGCCTCGTCGTCAGGACTGGCGTCTGACTGGGCGATCGGTGGTGCCAGCGCCGGAGGAAACCTCGCCACCGGCGCCGCGCTCCGCCTCTCCCACGGAACTGGCCCTGCACCGACCCTTGTCGCGCTCGCCTACCCGACGCTCCAGGCGGTGCAGGACCGCCCCGATGCCGAACTTCGCGCTCTGCTGGATGCAGACCCCGCGGCCGACGTGTTCCCCCCGGATTTCGTGCACGGCATGTATACGAACTACCTGGGCGGCGACCCGGCCCTCGCCGATGTCTACGCCATTCCCGGGACGGCAGACCCCGCGGCGCTGGCCGGCTTCCCGCCCACGATCATCGTCAACGACGAGACCGACGAGCTGCGGGTCTCCGGCGAGGCTTTCGCGCGATCGTTGAAGGCCGCAGGCGTGGACGTCACTGCCGTCGTCGAACCAGGCACCACACACGGACACCTCAACCGTCCGGAGGAGCCCGCGTTCATCCCGACGATCGAGCGGTTCGCGGCCCACATCCGACGTCTGGCCTAAACCCGCCGACGGTCTACCGCTCGCGAAGCACCTGAGCGCCGGTCAGCGCACGTTGCCGTTCGAGCAGGTCTGCTGCGCGGCCGAGTTGCCCTTGATCGAATCGGGCAGCGCCACGACGTCCGGAGCGGTCGTCGGGGTCGGCGTCGCCTCCTGCGTCGGGGTGGTGGGCTCGGCAGGCTCCGTAGGTGTCGTCGGCTCCTGCACGACGACACCGTCGTTGCTGGTGTTCTCGTGCGTGATCTGCAGTTGGGCGTTGGCCTCGATCGCGTCCCAGAGCGCCGCGGCGGCCTCGTCGTTCGGCACGACCTTGTTCGGGTCGTCCCAGTCCTCCAGGGTCGGGTACTGCACGAACACGATGTCCTCGAACGGCACCGACTTCACGGCGAGAGCGATCTGCACGATCATCATCGGGTCGGCGAGCGACGTGCTCGTCTCGAGGTTCTGGATGCCCGTGTTGGCGAGCTTCAGCATCACCGGCACGTTGCCCAGCACCTCGCCGCTGATGAGCTTGCGGGCGAGGCTCGACATGTACTGCTGCTGGTTGCCGATGCGGCCCAGGTCGCTGCCGTCGCCGACGCCGTGACGGGTGCGGAGGAACTGCAGAGCCTCGAGCCCCTGGACGGTGTGCGTGCCGGCCGCCATGTCGAGACCGGTGTAGCGGTCGCGGATCGGGTTGGCGAGGCAGACGTCGACGCCGCCGATCGCGTTGGTGATCTCGATGACGCCGCCGAACGTCACGGAGGCGGCGAACTGCACCTCCTGGTCCGTGAGGGCCGAGATCGTGCGGACGACGCAGTTCAGGCCGCCGTCGGTGTAGGCGACGTTCAGGGGCTGCTTGCTCATCGCCGCGGTGGCGTTGCCGTCCTCGTCCTCACAGGACGGGATGGGGATCATCAGGTCGCGCGGGAAGCTGACGACCGTGATCCGCCGCGGCTCCTCCGAGACGTGCACGAGCAGATTCACATCGTTGAGGGTGCCCTCGGCATCCCCGCCGGTGCACCGATCGCCGAAGTACTGCTTGTAATCGTCCTCGCAGGTGTCGACGCCGGTGAGGACGAGATTGAAGCCGCCCTTGTACGCTCCGATGTCCGGCGGCAGGTCTTCCTGCCCGTCGAGGTCGACGGCGTTCGCCGTGACGGTGTTGGAGAAATCGAGGTAGAAGTAGGCCGCGACGCCGATACCGCTGACGAGGACCACCGCCATGCTGATCGCGAGAAGCCGGAGGAGCTGGCTGACGGCGCCGGGCGAGCGCAGCTGACCATGTCGCGCGACGGTGCGGCGGCGGCGGGTGTTGTCGCTCACTCGGGCCCTTTCGGATTCAGCGTGGCGGGGGTACCGCGCTCAGGAAGCGGAGGGTGTGGGATTCGAACCCACGAGACATCTCTGCCCACTGGTTTTCAAGACCAGCTCCATCGGCCGCTCGGACAACCCTCCCGACAGAAGCATCTGTCGACCAGGCGCGAGTCTAGCCGAGTTCTATTCTCCGGCGTCGACCTGGGCGGGCGCTGGAAGCGTGTCCAGGGCGCTGGCGAGCCCTCCCTGCTCGACGTCGGCGGTGATCTCCCCCGCGGCGTCCTGTACCTCGACCGGCGCCTGTCCCATGGCCACCGCGCGCCCACCGCCGCTGCGTGCCCAGCCGAACATGCCGATGTCGTTGCGTCCGTCTCCGGCGACGAGCACGCGCGCGGCGTCGAGACCGAGCTCGTCGCGCACGCGTTCCAGGGCCGTGCCCTTGTCCACGCCCTGCGGTGCGATGTCCAGCCAGGCCGTCCAGCCGATCGCGTACGAGACCTCGTTGAGCCCGGCATCGGCGACGAGCCGGTGGAAGTCGTCCTCGTCGTGCCCGGGTGACACGACGACGATCCGGGAGACGGGGAGGGCCCCGAGCTCCTCGAAGTCGACCTGACGGCCGCCGTCGAGCGTCCAGTCGTCGAGCTGCTCGGTGAACAGCCGCTGCCCCGAGCCGAGCTCCACCATGTACCGCGCGTCCGGAAGCCGGTCCCGCAACAGCGCCAGCACGGGGGTCGGGTCGAACGTCTCGACGTGCCAGCGCTCCCAGTCGTCCCCGTCGCGGCGCATCGTGACGGCGCCGTTGGAGCACACCACGTACTCGGCGGTGAGGCCGAGCTCCTCCACGTAGCGACGGGTCGCCATCCAGCTGCGACCGGTCGCGATGGTCACCACGTGCCCCGCTTCGCGGACGCGGGCGATGGCCTCAGGAACACCGGGGCTCATCGTCTCGTCCTGGAGGAGGATGGTCCCGTCGACGTCGAGGCCGACCAGCCAGGGCGCCGTCACCGCGTGCTCGGCTCGTCGGCGAGCGGGCGGATCACCTCGAGTCCGCCGAGGTAGGGGCGCAGGACATCGGGAACCCGCACCGAGCCGTCCGCCTGCTGGTGCGTCTCGAGCAGGGCGACGATCCAGCGCGTGGTCGCGAGCGTGCCGTTGAGGGTCGCGACGTGCTGGGTCTTCGGCGCCGTGCCGGCTTCCTCCGCCGCGGGGCGGTACCGAACGTCGAGACGCCGCGCCTGGAAGGTCGTGCAGTTCGAGGTGGAGGTCAGCTCGCGGAACGCGCCCTGCGTGGGCACCCAGGCCTCGATGTCGTACTTCCGCGCCGCGCTCGACCCGAGGTCTCCCGCGGCGACGTCGATCACGCGGTAGGCGAGGCCGAGCGAGGTCAGCATCTCCTCCTGCAGCGCGACGAGGCGCAGGTGCTCGGCCTCGGCGTCCTCTGCCGTGGTGTAGACGAACATCTCCAGCTTGTTGAACTGATGCACGCGGATGATGCCCCGGGTGTCCTTGCCGTGCGAGCCGGCTTCCCGGCGGTAGCACGTGGACCATCCGGCATAACGGAGGGCCCCGCTTGCGAGGTCCACGATCTCGTCCTTGTGGTACCCGGCGAGAGCGACCTCGCTGGTGCCGACGAGGTAGAGGTCGTCGTCCTTGTCGAGGTGGTACACCTCATCGGCGTGCTCCCCCAGGAACCCGGTGCCCTGCATGATCTCGGGGCGCACGAGGGTGGGCGTGATGAGGGGGACGAAGCCGTTCTGCAGCGCCTTGTCGAGAGCGAGGTTCATGAGCGCGATCTCGAGCCGGGCACCGATCCCGCGCAGGAAGTAGAAGCGCGCACCGGAGACCTTGGCCCCCCGCTCCATGTCGATGGCGCCGAGAAGCTCACCGAGCTCGAGGTGGTCGCGCGGCTCGAAATCGAAGGCCGGCACCTCGCCCACGCGACGCAGCTCGACGAAGTCCTCCTCACCGCCGGCCGGGACGCCGTCGATCACGACATTCTCGATCCGCGCGAGCGCCGTGGCAGCGGCCTCGGCCGCTTCGTTCGCCGCGTGCTGGGCCTGCTTGACGCGGTCCGCGAGGTCTTTGGCCTGCGCGACGAGGGCCGCCTTCTCTTCCTTGGGCGCCTTCGCCACCTGCTTGCCGAACGCGTTCTGCTCGGCGCGCAGCTCCTCGAACGCGGCGAGCGCGGCGCGGCGCGATCGGTCGGCCTCGAGTGCGACGTCGACGGTGCTCTGGTCATTGCCACGGGCAGCCTGCGAACGGCGGACGATCTCCGGGTTGTCGCGGAGGAGTGCGAGGTCGATCATGCCGCAAGTCTACGAGGTGCGGGCCGGGGGACCGCGCGGCCGGGTGTCTCTCCACCGGCGCCGCTCTCCGCGGACGATGCCGGTCTAGAGTAGCGCCATGACCACGAGTCCTCCCGTTCGGAAGCAGGCGGCGCTCGTGTACAACCCGGTGAAAGTCGACGGGAAGCGTCTGCGTGCCCAGGTCCGCGACCTGTCCCGCGAGGCCGGATGGGACCATCCAGCCTTCTACCCCACGACCGTGGAGGACGCGGGGCAGGGGGCGACGGCGGAAGCGCTCGCGCGCGGGGTGGACGTCGTGCTCGTGGCCGGCGGCGACGGCACGGTGCGGGCGGTTGCCGAAGCCATCGCCGATACAGGCGTGCCGCTCGCGATCCTCCCGAGCGGCACCGGAAACCTTCTCGCGCGCAATCTCGGTCTCCCCCTGGCCGACCCGGCGGAGATGATCCGCGCCGCACTCGGCGACTTCCGTCACCCGATCGACATCGGCTGGGCGCGGATGACCAGGGAGGACGGCTCCGAGGAGGAGCATGCCTTCGTCGTGCTCGCCGGCATCGGCCTCGACGCCGACATGATCGCGAACACGCGAGCCGACCTGAAGAAGTCCGTCGGCTGGATCGCCTACGTCGATGGCGCCGCCCGGTCGCTGCCCCGCGCGAAGCCCTTCCGCGCGGTCTACCAGATCGGCATGGGGCGCCTGCACTCCACGAAGGTGCACAGCATCCTGTTCGCGAACTGCGGCACCCTCCCGGCGGGTATCTCCCTGATCCCCGACGCATCCATCACCGACGCGACCCTCGACGTCGCGGTCATCCAGCCGACCGGCCTGCTCGGCTGGCTGGGCGTCTGGCGCAAGATCTGGTGGGACAACTCCGTGCTGCGCCGCTTCCGTGCCGGACGGTTCGTGCTCGAGCGCCGTGGTACGGACGCATCTGTCCATTACTTCCGGGGCGCCCGCGCGGAAGCTGCGGCGCCCGCCCCCACGCCCATCGAGCTCGACGGCGACGAGTTCGGCGAGGCCGTGCGCGTCACCTGCCGTGCCGACCCCGGCGCACTCCTGCTGGCTCTGCCCACCGGGCACCCGGTGCACATCCTCTGAGGAGCCGCCTCCTCAGCGGACGTCGACCGTGCCCTCCAGACCGCCGCCGACCAGGGTCAGCTGGAACGGACCATCATCGTCGACCTCGTCCTCGGCGAACTCGATCACCGTGGCCCGCGGCGCCATGTCCATGGTGCACACCTGGTTCTCGTCGGTGACGAACGTGACGGTCCCCGTGGACCCGTCGCCCTCGACGGACTCGACGACCGGAGCACAGCTGGAAGAGCCCCAGGTCAGGAGGACGAGCCCACCGTCGCCGAACCAGCCGGCCGAAGGCTGATACTCGGTCGGCGATCCCGGTGTCGCCGTGGCGTCGGGATCGGCGTCGACGTCGATCTCGTCGAGCAGGTCGCCATAGGTCGCGACGAGAGTGATGTCCTTCGTCGGGTCGACCCCCTCGGGCAGCGCGCCCAGGCTCGCGCGCGGTGCGAGGTCGGCCGTGCAGGCCTGTTCCGTCGCGCCGTCGGCGTCCGGCTCGACGAGGGTGACCGAGACCCGCTGTCCCTCGGCGGTGATGTCGTCGACCTGGGGCAGGCACGTCGAGGATCCCCAGCTCACGATGGCGAACATCCGTCCGTCGTCGAGGAGCGTCGCGTCCATGTCGTCCTGGTCGTCGCTGCTCCCCGCACTCCCTGGACCGCTGGACGGGTCGGACGTCGAGTGCGGTGCCGCTCCGCCGGGACCGACCGTGCAGCCGGCGAGGATGAGAGCCGCGGCGAGCGCGGAGGACACGGCGATCACAAGCCTGCGGGGAGTCATGCTCTCAGGCTAGCGGCGGGTTCCTCCGCCCGAAATGGGGCTTGACGGAATGCGCGGTCACTGCAGCGCGGAGGTCAGCCGCGCCAGGTTGTCGAGCACGGTGGAGCGCAGCGGCTGCTGCATCCATTCCTCGAGGGTCAGCTCCCTGCTCAACGACCGGTACTTGTCCTCGACCTCGCGCATCTCGGCGACGAACTCCTCGCCGCGGACGAGCATCGAGACCTCGAGGTTCAGGCCGAACGAGCGCATGTCCATGTTGCTGGAGCCGATGACGGCCACCTCGTCGTCGATCGTGAGGCTCTTGGTGTGGAGGATGTAGGGCTTCCGGTACATCCAGATCCGCACCCCCGCCCGGAGCAGCGCCTCGTAGTAGCTGCGCTGGGCGTGGTAGACCATGGCCTGGTCGCCCTCTTCCGAGACGAACAGCTGCACCTCGACACCGCGGTCCACGGCCGCCGTGACCGCCAGCAGCAGGGCCTCGTCCGGAACGAAGTACGGGCTGACGATCATGATCTGCTTCTTCGCCGCGTAGAGGAGCGCGAGGAACAGGCGCAGGTTGTTCTCGACCTCGAAGCCGGGACCGGACGGCACCACCTGGCAGTCCAGGTCCCCCGATCCGATGTTGGCGTGAGAGATGTCGATCTCCTCCAGCACGACATCGGTCTCGCTGTACCAGTCGCTGAGGAAGATCGCGTTGACGCTCAAGACCACCGGTCCGTCGAGCCTCACCATCAGATCGACCCAGTGCAGGCCGCGCCGGATGTTCTTCGGCAGGTTGTAGGTGGAGTCGGTGATGTTCTGCGATCCCAGGAAGGCGATGTTGCCGTCCACGACGAGCAGCTTGCGGTGGTTGCGCAGATCAGGGCGCTGCATCTTGCCCTTGAGCGGCTGCACCGGAAGCATCAGATGCCACTCGGCGCCCATCTCGTTGAGACGGGCGATGGTCTGGCGGTAGCGCGGCTTGCCCCGGTTCGCCCAGTGGTCGAGGAGCACGCGCACGGCCACACCCCGCGCAGCCACCTCTTCGAGGGCGCGGAAGAAGTTGTCCGTCGAGTCGTCGGACTGCAGGATGTAGAACTCGACGTGCACGTACTCCTGCGCCGTGCGGATGGCCTCCGCCATCTCGTCGAGCGACTCCTGGTAGTCGGAGATGAGGTGGGCGCCGTTGTCGCCGGAGAGCGGCAGGGCGCCGAGACGCTGGTTCATCTGCACGATCGGCCCGAACCAGGCGGGGGCGTTCGGCCGGAGCGTCCCGAAGTGGAGGTGCTCGCTGGTCTCCGCGATGTACTGGTTGATCTGCTCCTGCTTGCGGCGGCGTGCGCGCGGCAGGCGGGGGTTCCCGATCAGCAGGAACAGGAAGACGCCGACCACCGGGATGAAGAACACGGCGAGGAGCCAGGCCATCGCCGCGGTGGGACGGCGGTTGCGCGGGATGACGATGATCGCGGTGACGCGGATGATGATGTCGAGCACCAGGACGAAGGCGGCGACCCACCATCCCCAGGACTCCGCGGTCATCTCGCCCCCTCACCCACACCGAGGATGGTCACCCCGGGGCGCACCGGACCCGGTGCGCTCGCTTCACAGTAGCGGATGGGTCGGACTCAAGCGCGCGGCGGCAGCCCCCGCGCGGCGCGTTCCTCGGCCTCGATCTGCGCGTGCACCTTGCGCTCGGTGCGATCGAACCGGAGGATGCCGCGGAGGACGACGAAGAACACGATGCTGACGCCGACCGTCGGCAGGAGCGACCATGCCGCGGCGAGCCAGAAGTTGTCCATGCCTCCATCGTACGCGAGCGACTACTCGTGCACAGGCGCCGCTTCCCAGGAATCTCGTCCACATCGCTCCGTCCCCGGTCCGACGGAGACGGGGGTACGGGAACCTCTCTTCATGACAACCGTGCTCCGCGCCTCCGACTCCGCCCAGTTCCTCAGCATCGTGCCCGCTCTCGCAGGGTTCACGCCGCACGAGAGCATCACTCTCCTCCCGTTCCACGGCAGCCGCAGCGACGGGGCGATGCGACTCGATCTGCCCGACGCCGCCGTCCCTCTCCTGCACTACGCCGCAGCGGCTGTCGAGTTGCTCGGCCGCGTCCCCGGTACCGATGCGCTGGCTGTCGTCGTGTACACCGATGAACCACCCCAGACGACGCCCGATGGCCTCGTCCTCCCCCAGGCTGTGACGGTGGACACCCTTCTCGGATGTGCCGAGGAAGCGGGGCTGCGTACCGTCGAGGCCCTGTGTGTGACGCCCGAGGGATGGGCCCGGTATGACGACGAGGATCCGACGCTGCATCCTCTGTCGGACATCGTTCCGCCGCCGGATGCCTCCTCCCTCGGCGACGTCTCCGGCGATCAGTTCTCCGGCGCGGGGCTCCCGCCGGTCCGCGCCGCGGAGGAGGACCAGATGGCGCGCATCCTGCGCGGACTCGACGCCGCCCTCGCGCCAGGGCAGGCCGATCCCTCCGGTTCCGCAGAGCCGGAGGTGATCTCGGCGTGCGCGCTCCTCGACGACATCCCCGCCTTCCTCGAGTCAGTCGTCCATCACCACGACGGTCTACGGCCGTTCGACGCCGCAGCGCTCGTGTGGTGTCTCGGACGTCCGCCGGTGCGCGATGCGGCGATCGCCCAGTGGGCCACCGATCACCGTCGGGGCATTCGCACCATGGAGGCGCAGCTGGCCTTCGCCGCCTCCGGCGCTCCGGTGCCCGACGACATCGGACGGGTGTTCCTCGGCCGCGGCCCGGCGCCGGACGGGGAGCGCCTCCGCGCGGCCCTGCACGCCGTCCGACACGCCACCGCCCTGGCACCACGGGCAGCACGCCCCGGCCCGCTCACGGTCGCGGCCTGGCTCTCCTGGGCGCTCGGCCGTGCCACGCATGCAGGTCGCTACCTCGACATGGCGAGAGACATCGATCCCGGGTACAGCCTCGCGCTGCTGCTGGACACCATGATGTGCGGCGCCGTTCTGCCGGAGTGGGCGTTCCACGGGCGGCGTGGAGCGTGAGCGCCTCTCTCCTACTTGACCAGCGGGAAGAGGATGGTCTCGCGGATCCCGAGGCCGGTGATCGCCATCAGGAGTCGATCGATGCCCATCCCCATGCCCCCGGACGGCGGCATGCCGTGCTCGAGAGCCCGCAGGAACTCCTCGTCGATCGGCATTGCCTCGACATCGCCTCGCGCGGCGAGCTTCGCCTGCTCGACGAAGCGTTCGCGCTGGATGACGGGGTCCACGAGCTCGGAGTAGCCGGTCGCCAGCTCGAAGCCCCGGATGTAGAGGTCCCACTTCTCCACGACGCCCTCGACCGACCGGTGTTCGCGCACGAGAGGCGACGTGTCGACGGGGAAGTCCATGACGAACGTCGGCCGAACGAGGTCACCCTTCACGAAGTGCTCCCAGAGCTCCTCGACGAGCTTGCCGTGCGTGGCCTGAGGCGGCACGTCGACCCCGTTCGCCTCAGCGAAGGCGATCAGGTCGTCGACGGAGTCCGCGGGCGTGACAGTCCGTCCGGAGGCAGCCGACAGGGACTCGTACATCGAGATGCGGTCCCACTCACCGCCCAGGTCGTACTCGGTGCCGTCCGCCCAGGTGACCGTGGTCGACCCGGCGACGGCAACCGCGGCCTGCTGGACGAGTTCCTGCGTCAGGGCCGCCATCTGGTTGTAGTCGCCGTAGGCCTGGTAGGCCTCGAGCATCGCGAACTCCGGGCTGTGCGTCGAGTCGGCGCCCTCGTTGCGGAAGTTCCGGTTGATCTCGAACACCCGCTCGATACCACCGACGACGGCGCGCTTCAGGTACAGCTCCGGCGCGATGCGGAGGTAGAGCTCGGTGTCGAACGCGTTGGAGTGGGTGACGAAGGGGCGGGCGGACGCACCGCCGTGCTGCACCTGCAGCATCGGCGTCTCCACTTCGAGGTACCCGTGGGCAGCGAAGGTCGACCGCAGGCTCGCGTTCACCGCCGCGCGCGCACGCACGGTCGTCCGCGCCTGCTCCCGCACGATCAGGTCGAGGTAGCGGCTGCGCACACGCCCCTCTTCGCTGAGCTCGGCGTAGGCGTTGGGAAGCGGCAGGATCGCCTTCGACGCGATGGCCCAGTCGTCCGCCATGATCGACAGCTCACCGCGGCGGCTGGAGATGACCTCGCCGTGCACGAAGACATGGTCGCCGAGGTCGACGTACTCCTTCCAGTCCGCGAGAGAGTCCTCGCCGACATTGGCGAGAGAGATCATCGCCTGGATGCGGGTACCGTCGCCGGCCTGGAGCGTGGCGAAGCAGAGCTTGCCGGTGTTGCGGCTGAACACCACGCGCCCTGCGACGCCGACGACCACGCCGGTCTCGGCGCCGGGCTCGAGGTCGCCGTACTCCGCACGCAGCGCGGGGATGCTGTGCGTCACCGGCACCGCGACAGGGAAGGCGCCGCCGCCGGCGTCCGAGCGCTTCTCGATCAGACGCTCGCGCTTGGCGAGGCGGACGGCCTTCTGCTCGTGGATGTCCTCTTCGGTGGAAGGGGCGGCCGAGGCCGATTCGGGCGCGGCGGGCGCGTCAGTCATGTGCGGGGCTCCTTGGAAGTCCTCCCCAGTTTACCGAGATGGCGCGGCGAGCTCCGGCCAGGCGGCGAGGACGGGCGCGGGACGTCCTCGCCACGCGGTGCGCTGGGTAGCCTCGAAGCATGGCCCCCACTCGGATCCTCCGTGCGAGCGCCGTCGTCGCTCTCGCCACCGTCCCTGTCCTCGCGCCGGAAGCCGCCGTCGCGGTGTCCCCGGCGACCGCGACCACCATCGTCTCCGCCGCCGATGTGGATGAGTTCTCCTACGCCTCGTGGGACGCGGTGTACGACGTCGGGCTCGACGATAACGGCCGGGCGTACATGCAGGTGACGGAGACGCTCGTCGCGCGATTCCCCGACGCCGACCAGAACCGCGGCATCGTGCGCGGCCTGGCGACGACGTACAAGAACGCTGACATCGACACCCGGGTGCTCGCGGTCACCGATGAAGACGGAGCCGCCGTCCCGTACGAGACCGACGAGGACGACGGGACGCTCTTCATCCTCACCGGCGACGACGACTTCGTCCACGGTCTCACCACCTACGTCATCGAGTACGAGATGCACGACATCATCGTCGGGAGCGCACCCGACCCGTCCGGTTCCCGCACCGCAGACGAGTTCTACTGGGATCTCCTCCCGCTCGACAGCACACAGCCGATCGAGGCGTTCCGGGCCGACATCCGGTTCGACGCCGTGCTGACCGCCCATCTCACCGGCGCGACGAAGTGCTACATCGGCCCCTCCGGATCCACCGAGCCCTGCGACCTGGAGGGACCGATCGCGGACGGAGATGCCGCTTCCTTCCACGTCGAGGCCGGGCCTCTGCCCGCCGCGGACGGTGTGACGGTGGCCGTCGGCTTCGATCCCGGCACAGTGACTCAGCCCGCTGCCCGCATGCCCGACGCGGTCGCCGATCTCGGGCCGGCCGTCGCTGCTGCCGGCGCCGTGGGTCT
Organism: Microbacterium sp. K36; assembly: GCF_004794355.1. Taxonomy (NCBI): domain Bacteria; kingdom Bacillati; phylum Actinomycetota; class Actinomycetes; order Micrococcales; family Microbacteriaceae; genus Microbacterium; species Microbacterium sp. K36. The sequence continues at coordinate 72,829 of NZ_SSDN01000054.1, forward strand.
GTCCGCGATCGGATGGGCAGTGGCCGTGGGTGCCGCCCGACGTCGGCGTCGCGCCACCGGGATCATCGTGGCGCAGTACGACGTCCCCGACGACCAGCCGCCCCTCCTCGCGGCCGCACTCCTGCCCGGAGCCAAGAACGTGGTCCCTGCCGAGATCGTGCACCTCGCCGTCCGGGGCGCGCTGCGCATCGAGGACGGGGCGTCGACCGGAGCGCCGCGGCTTCGACGACAGCCCCACGGCAGCGCGCCGAGTCCCCTCGATCAGGCTGCGCTCGACGCGCTCTTCCTCCACGCGGATGCGGGCGGCGTCGTGGATCTGCCGGCCGAGAGTGAGGCTTTCGCGACGCGGATGACGGCGCTGACGACGAAGGGCCACGAGGAGGCCGCCCGCCGGGGCCTGACGACCAGGGTGCGCAGCCGCGCGGCCGTCATCCTGCAGTCCGTGGCGATCGCCCTCGCCGTGGCGGGTCTCGTCGTCGCCATCGTCGCCGTGGCGTCCGGACGGTTGTCCGCCGGTCCCGCGCTTCTGGCGATCTCCGTCGGGGCACTGCTCGTCGCGGCCTCGAGCTTCTACACGTTCTCGCGGCACACGGTCCTGACGCCGGAGGGTGCACAGGCGTACGAGCACCTGCAGGGGGTTCGCGAGTTCATCCGCGTCGCCGAGGAGGACCGGCTGCGGATGCTGCAGTCCTACACCGGGGCGGAACGACGTACCGACGAGGGCGTGGACGTCATCCACATCTACGAGCGTCTCCTCCCCTACGCGATGCTGTTCGGCATGGAGGAGGAGTGGGGCCGCGTGCTCGAGACGGCATATACCCGGGAGACGCACGGCCCGTCCTGGATCGGCGACCCCGCATCCTTCGCGCTTCGCACGTCGCTCGTGGCGTTCATGAGTTCCTCCACGGCGGCGGCGACGTACTCCGCACCGTCCACCGGCACATCATCCAGCAGTGGCGGTTCGTTCGGCGGCGGATTCTCCGGTGGCGGGGGCGGCGGCGGCTTCTCCGGAGGACGCTGAGCCGGGAAGCGGTCGACGGGCGGCGCGGCGTGCACGATCACATGCCCGGACCCGATCAGACCAGCGGCGGCGGTTCCGAGGCGTCGCGCAACGCCCGCTCGACGGTCGACTGCACCAGCGCGGAGAGGAACCCGCCCGGATTCTCGACGCCGATCTCACGGAGCCGCGAGGTCGACTGACCGATGATCGAGCGGGAGAACTCCGTGGCCGTGGCGATCGCATCGGCATAGGCGGGACGGTCGGCCTCGGCGATGACGACCGGTTCGCACCCCATCTCCACGGCCAGCGCCTGGGCGATCGGGAGCACGGCGGCGGGAGCGGTGACCGCCGCGAATCCCGCCTGGAGCTGTCGGAGATCGATCGAGGTCCCCGTGAACGTGATCGCGGGATGCACCGCGAGCGGGATGGCGCCGCGCTCCGCCGCCGGGCGCAGGACCTCGATGCCCTGTGCCGGATCGGTGTGCAGGACGAGCTGGCCGATCTGCCACCCGCCGACCTCCGCGATGCCCGAGACGAGGGCCGGCAGCTCGGCGGAAGGCACCGCGAGGATCACGAGCTCGGCGCGCCGCACGACCTCCTGCGTGTCCAGCACCGGGACGCCGGGGAGAACCGCGGACGCACGCTCGTCGTCCGATCCGCTCGTGATCCCGACGATCGCATGTCCGGCTCCGGCCAACGCCGCGCCGACCACAGGGCCCACACGCCCCGCGCCGACGATGCCGACGCCGAGACGGCCGTCACGCACCACGCTCACTCCTCGCGCGGCGCGTCCGGTCGCGCCGGCGGGATCGACGGCGTCGGAGGCACGACCGA
>NZ_SSDN01000055.1:0-523 GCF_004794355.1 Microbacterium sp. K36
CGAGGGGCACCGTCACGGTTGTAGCCACCCTCGCGGCGAGGGGCACCGTCACGGTTGTAACCGCCCTCACGACGAGGCGCACCACCATCACGGTTATAGCCACCCTCGCGACGAGGCGCACCACCGTCACGGTTATAGCCACCCTCACGGCGGGGGCCACCATCGCGGTTGCTGTATCCGCCTTCACGACGCGGGGCACCACCGTCACGGTTGTAACCACCCTCACGACGCGGGGCGCGGTCACCGGAGCCGGCACGAGATGCGCCGTCACGGTACACGGGGCGACCTCCGGAAGGACGTTCGTTGCGCTGGTTCCTGTCGTCGTTGCGACGCGGACGGCGCTCTTCCTCTTCCGGCATGGTGCTCCCTGTTCTCTTCGTTCTGTAAACGCAAAATGGCCACCCAACGATGGGTGGCCATTTCGACTAAAAGGAGTCCGGCGGTGTCCTACTCTCCCACAGGGTCTCGACCGCGGTGACGTTGGTCGACTCTCCGGTGCCGGGCGCGACACCGAAGAAGCCAG
>NZ_SSDN01000056.1:0-81718 GCF_004794355.1 Microbacterium sp. K36
ACCCTTCGACAGGCTCAGGGACCCAGGGTGGCGGCGCAGGGACCCAGGGGTACGGCTCCGGGGCTCCGCGGCCGGGGCGCGATGCGGAGGCGGCGGTGTACTTCTCCATCGCCGAGTCGCTGACCAACGCGGCGAAGCACTCCCGAGCGAGTGAAGCGCGCGTCACCGTCCGGCTCCGTGAGGGGAACACCCTCTGGGCGCGGGTCGAGGACAACGGCATGGGTGGCGCCCAGGTGATCCCGGGCGGAGGCCTCGACGGTATCGCGAACCGGATCCTCGCCGCCGGCGGGACCTTCCGTCTCGACAGCCCGCAGGGCGGCCCGACCAGCCTGGAGGTGAACGTGCCATGCGCATCCTGATCTGCGAGGATTCCGTCCTCCTGCGCGAGGGCCTCGTGCGACTGCTCGAGGACGCGGGCCACGAGGTGGTCGCGGCCCTCACCGACACGACCGGTCTTCGCGAGGCCGTGATCTCGACCACGCCCGACCTCTGCATCCTGGACGTGCGGCTGCCGCCCACGTTCACGGACGAGGGCATCCGCGCGGCGCTGGACCTGCGAGCCGTGCACCCGGCGCTCGCCATCCTCGTGCTCTCGCAGTACGTGGAGGAGCGCTACGCGTCCGACCTCATCGCCGCCCAGGGCGGACCCCTCGGCTACCTCCTGAAGGACCGGGTGGCGGACGTCGCCGAGTTCATCGATTCGGTGCAGCGGATCGCCGACGGCGCCACGGTGCTGGACCCGGAGGTCGTGGCCCAGCTCCTGACGCGCCGGAACCGCGACGACCGCATGATGCGGCTCACCGAGCGGGAGCGCACCGTGCTGGCCCTGCTCGCCGAGGGCAAGTCGAACCAGGCGATCGCCGGCCTCCTCTTCCTCTCGGCGGCGAGCGTCGAGAAGCACATCACCTCCATCTTCCAGAAGCTGGGCTTCGAACAGGACGAGTCGGGCAACCGCCGCGTGCTCGCCGCCCTCGCCCACCTCGAGAACACGGGCGGCACGACGCCGCCGAACGGCCAGACAGGAGTCTCACGATGACCACCGACAACACCGGAGCGCAGGGCGGCCACACCCCGATCACTCCTCCCCCGCCGCCGTCCGCGGCTTCCCCCGCGGCGGCGCCCGGCGCGCCCGGACCCCGGCGCTCCTCCGGAGCGACCGCCGTCATGATCGTCACCGCGGTCGTCGGTGGGATCGCGCTGCTCGGAGCCGGAGGCACGGCGGCCGTCGCGGCGACCGGGACCCTCCTCTCCTCCAGCCGACCGGATTCGGTGCAGACGGTGGACGTCGACGGCGTCACCGCGATCGATCTCGACGCCGACGCGAGCATGGTCCGCATCGACTTCGGCGATGTGGACGCAGCGGAGCTCTCCGTGACCAACGGCCGCGGTGCGTGGACGTTCGAGCGCGAGGCGGACGAGCTCGTCGTCCGGAGTCCTCGCCCGGCCTTCGGCTGGTGGTTCGGCAACTGGTTCGGCGACGACGAGCGCGCGGTCCTCACGCTGCCGGAGGAGCTCAGCGGCTCCGCCCTCGACGCGAGTCTCACTCTCGATGCCGGCGCTCTCGACGTCTCCGGTGAGTTCGGCTCCCTGGAAGTCCAGATCAACGCCGGAGCCCTCGACGTCTCCGGTGCGGCCTCGGCCTTCGACGTGCAGATGAACGCGGGCCGCGCGGACGTGCTTCTCGACGGCGTCGACCAGGCGGATCTCGGCATCGCGGCGGGCGATCTGACGGTGGAGCTGACCGGCGACGCGCCCACGACGACCACGATCGACGTGAGCGCGGGGTCCCTGAACCTGACCCTCCCCGATGTGGAGTATCGGATCAGTCAGGACGTCAACGCGGGTTCCTTCGACGCGCGGGTCGACGAGTCCCCGAGCGCTCGCCGCACGATCGACGTGTCGGTGTCGGCCGGCAGTGTGGACGTCGAGCCGGGACGGTGAATCGGCCGAGGGCGAGGATCCCGGAAGGGGTCCTCGCCCTCGATTCGGATTTTCGCCGAAACTCCGGTAAAGTTCTGGAGGTTGACGGGGCTATAGCTCAGGCGGTTAGAGCGCTTCACTGATAATGAAGAGGTCCCAGGTTCAAGTCCTGGTAGCCCCACCCTTTCAATTCAAGAATTCCCTCACGGGGCCTTAGCTCAGTTGGTAGAGCGCCTGCTTTGCAAGCAGGATGTCAGGAGTTCGAATCTCCTAGGCTCCACCGTCCGCTCCCCCGCCTCACCTCACCCGTCCGATGGCGTGAGTTCGCGTAGTGCCGTGTACAGCCGCTCGGCTCGTCCGCCATCACGCTTCGATGTCCTCGATCGAGTGGGGTACTCGCGAGGCCTCGTGTACAAGGATCCCCCTGCTACTACTGTCGTGTCGCTGGGCGTAAGGAGAGCCGACTGGTGGTCCGCGGTTCTCGTCGATGTGCGCGCTGTGGCACCGTTCGAGTTCGACTGCGCACTTTCAGCGTGCCAGGATCGATGGCCCTGCGGTCAGAAGGCACAGTCGCGAAGAGTCGGTGAGCATACGACAGAGACGGCAGTCGGGTTCTAACGCAGGACGCTCCCTGGACTGCAGATGGCTAAATCTATTGAACGGAGACACAGCGCCGGGAGCCGGCAGCAGTCGGGCCGCACCCGCGGTTAGCCCGATGCGAAGGACAGTCGCGTTACGAGTCGTTTGCGACGCGTGCAGTTGAGCTTGAGGTCGTTACTGTGCTTTATGGTCGTTCGGACGGCGTGGGTACACCGTCTTGATAGGCAGCGGGACGACTCTCGCTAGGGAGGGCGTTGATCGTATCCCGGGCTTGCTGGACGGCTGTCGCAAACCAGGAAATCTCTTCCACACCACTCACCACCAGCGGTTCAGCACCCTGTCGCGTGTTCATCGTGGTTCCCCTTTCGTCTTCAACGTCTGTCTAGTGGTGGCGTCCGACACTGCGACTGGGACCCCCGCCTCACGGCCTGACGGATCGGCGAGCGGGTCCGCTTCCGCCAACCGGAACCGGGCTTCGCTCTTGTTGAACTGTACGAAGCTCCCGCTCGCGTCGCGCTTGCGGTGCGGGCTTTGGAAGACCGTAGGGTAAATGTTCCACGAGGCCCCGCGGAACGGTTCGACTAGAACCTTGCTGCCGACCGCTTCGCGATCCAGGGTGATTGAATCAGCGTACATCTCGGCAGCCAGCGACTTGGGGTAGGGGTCGACGAAGACGACTCGAACAATCCCGCTCGCAACGATTAGCCGCATGCACATATGGCACGGGAAGGCGGTGGTGTAGAGGGTGGACCCCTGAACCGCGCAGCCAAGTCTCGCGGCATGGGAGAGAGCGGACATCTCAGCGTGAACGATTCGTCCAAACTCTATGAGGGATAGTAGTCGTGTTCGCTTCATCCCAGCTTCAGTCGACTCAAGCACCTTCGTGATCTTCTCGGACGACGACAGAGCAGATAACTCTGCCGAGAGAAAGCCGCCCCTACTCAGGGACTCCAACGCCTCTTGAAGGGTTCTTCTGCTTTGACGTCTGTTGAAATCAGAGCCAAGAGCAAAATCTCGACCGTCGGGCTCATCACCCTCCCAGTATTCACCCCCGCCGAACTTCGGGACTTCGTTGGCACCGGTACTTAGTAGCTCGCCACTAGGCAGAGTTATTACGGCGCCGACCTGTCGTCCCGGGTCTGCGGACCGAAGCGACGCTCCGAACGCATGAAACATGGCGACCTCGTCGCGGTTGGGGGTCCGGAACGGATCACCGAAGAGCAACCCGACCATTCGGCTCACCTCTCCATGCAGCCCTTGGTCGATGTCGATCAGATAGTCTGCTTCGGCGTAAGCGTCACGCCCGTGCTGACCGTACTCATTCTCTATGTCCATCTCATCCCGCCGGATGAGTTGCTCGACGCGGGAGGCATGATTTGAGTCCCCTGGAGACTCGTCCTTCAAGAAGGCTAGGAGATTACGAAAGCGCCTGCGCGGGTCTTGGTGTACACCTACTAGAACGAATCGTCGACCGTACGTGTGACGGAGTAGCGCAACTTCATGCTCGTGCTTGAGGGTGCGAAGAATCCATGCGAATCGTCGTCTAGCCGTGTCCGGACGCGCAGTCTGGATTCGAGCAATAGCCAGCCCGGCTAGGATGTCCCCGCTGCCGTACTCGCGCCGAAGCTCGTCTCCTTTATCCATGCGAGCGCTGTAGTACCCCGTGGTATCGGAGGCTTCGGTAGAAACGTCGAGCAGATGACTTAGCCGGATCGTGTCACTGTCGTAGTTGTAAACCCGTAGCTCGTCTTGGAGTGCGACAACCAAAGAGTCCAGATCAGTGCCAATCGGTGCAACGAAGCCGAAAATGATCTCGAAGTCCGGGCTTCCAACGACGTCTACCAGCACGGTCACTCCCTCTATGGCGTCTTACCACCATGGCTGATGTGGCTCAGATTAGCTGAGAACGCGATCTCCCGGCGTGTTGGGTTCCTGACGGATCGATGCGACGGGATCCTCAGCGGTTAGCTTGCGGTGCCCTCGGTCGTCGTGGTGAGCTCATGCGGTGCCGCGTTGAGGCGCTCGACACCGTCCGCCGTCACGACCACGATGTCCTCGATGCGGGCACCCCACTCGCCGGCGAAGTAGATGCCGGGCTCGATGCTGAAAGCCATGCCCTCTCGGAGCACGAGGTCGTTGCCGGGGGCGATGTAGGGCTCCTCGTGCACCGAGACGCCGATGCCATGACCCGTGCGATGCAGGAACGCGTCGCCGAGGCCCGCCTCCGCGAGCACCGAGCGGGCGGCCGCGTCGACCTCCGCCGCCGTGACCCCGGGGCGCACCGCATCCACGGCCGCCTGCTGCGCCCGGACGAGGGTGGCGATCCGGTCCGCGGCTGCCGGATCGGGCGTTCCGACGACGTAGGTCCTCGTGCTGTCGGAGTTGTAGCCGCTCGGAACGGCACCGCCGATGTCGACGACCACCACATCGCCGTCCTCGATGACCCGGTCGGAGACCTCGTGGTGCGGGTCGGCCCCGTTGGGCCCCGACCCGACGATGACGAACTCGACCGTCCGATGCCCCTCCTCCACGATCGCCGCGGCGATGTCGGCGGCGACCTCGCGCTCGGTGCGGCCGGCGCGCAGCCATCCGGGCACGCGGCGGTGCACGGCATCGATGGCCGCGCCGGCGCGACGCAGCTCGGCGATCTCCTCCTCGTCCTTGGTCATCCGGCCCTCCCGGAGCACCGGCGTGGCCAGTTCGAGCCGGGCCTGCAGCCGTTCCCCGATCGGCACGACATGCAGCGCGGGAAGCGCATCCGACACACCGACGCGGGCGACGGCACCGGTGGCCGCGGCGACGAGGGCGTACGGATCGTCGCCGTCGACCCAGTCGGCGACCGCCAGTTCGAGTTCGCCGACGGCCGTGCTGCGCACCTTGGCGAGCTCCATCCGGGGGACGATGACGGTCGCCGCGCCGCGCGGTGGCAGCACGAGGGCGGTCAGGCGCTCGATGGTGTCGCCCTCGACACCGAGGAGGTACTGCAGGTCGGGGCCGGGACCGACGATGATCGCGTCGAGGCCGGCGGTCTGAGCGCGCTCCTGTGCGCGCTCGAGGCGTCGTGCGTAGACGGCGGCGGAGAAGGGAAGGGTGCTCACAGGCACCACGCTAACGCGCGCGACCCCGCGGCGTCAGACCCTCTTCGAGATCAGCTGATGGCCTGGCGGATGCGCCCGGCGAGGAACTCGAGGTCCTTCTCCGTGAGTGCGGTCACCGCGTACGCGGTCGGCCAGACGGTGCCGTCGTCGAGGTTCGAGATCGGCTCGAAACCGAAGGTGCCATAGCGGACCTTGAACTTGCCCGCCGGCTGGAAGAAGCACAGCACCTTGCCGTCGCGGCCCCACGCCGGCATGCCGTAATAGGTCCGAGGCACGAGCTCCGGCGCCACCTCGGAGACCAGCGCGTGCAGCTTCTCGGCGAGCAGCCTGTCCTCGTCGCTGAGCTTCGCGACAGCCTCCTTGAGATCGGCCTCTCCGGCGGCGCGGAGTTCCTCGGGCGACTTCTTGGCTCGGGAGCGTCGGGTGCGCGCCTCCTTCGCGGCGGCCTGCATGGCCTCGCGCTCCTCGGCGGTGAAGTTCTTCTCGGTGTCGGCCATGATGTTCCTCTCGTGCGGCCCGGATGATGCTCCCAGCGTAAGGACGGCGCGCGGTGCCGTGCTTCTCGATTCCTGATCGATCGCGCCCGTCGTCACGCGGCGGGACACAGCTCGATACCCGGATAGGGTGTGACGCATGGACCTGCGCGTCGCCGCATACGGGGTCGTCACCGACGAGGGTGGACGCCTGCTGCTGGCGCGATGGACGGAGGGCCGGCGCATCGCGTGGACGCTTCCCGGTGGGGGACTGGAACCCGGTGAGGCACCGGAGGATGCCGTGCGCCGGGAGCTCCGAGAGGAGACCGGCTACACCGTCCGCGTCGGCTCGCTCCTCGGCATCCACTCCCGTGTCATCCCCGCCGGGCGGCGTGTGCAGAAGTCGCCTGATCCCCTGCATACCCTCCGGATCGTCTATCGCGCGGAGGTCACGGGCGGGAAGCTGCGCTGGGAGACGGACGGCTCCACCGACCGGGCGGAGTGGTTCGCCCTCTCCGCCGTCGCAGGGCTGCAGCGGGTGCGGCTGGTCGACATCGCGCTGCGGATGGCCGGGCTGCTCTGACGAGCCGCGGCAGGATCCTCAGCGTTCCTCGGGAACCGAAATGTCGGCGACGGTCGCGCCGTACGCCGCGATGAGCGCGTCGGCGTCGACGAAAAGGCTGTAGCCGTGCGCACCGGCGCCCATCGCGATCCGCTCGCCGACGATGGACGCATCGGCGTAGACCGGCCAGTCGGTGGTGCTGCCGATCGGGACGATGGTGCCGCGCTCGTAACCGGTCGCCGCGAGAGCGAGCTCGGGTTCGGGCAGGCGGAGCTTGTTCACTCCCACGACGGCCCGCAGCTTCGGCCACGAGATGGACCGCCCACCGGGGATGAGCGCGAACAGATAGGTGTCGTCCGAGCGCTTGACCACGAGGGTCTTCACGATGCCGGACGGCGGGATGCCGAGGATCTCGGCGGCCTCGACGAGGCTACGCGCCTGCGGCCGCTCGCGGATCTCGATGTCGAGTCCGCGGGCGGCCGCAGCATCCCTCACCCGCGCGTGCGGGTCGGGAGTGGTCACGCGTCGGGAGCCGACAGCGGGTCGTCGGCGACCCAGAGCTCGTCGTCGGCCCGCAGCGCCTGCCAGGCGGCGTACAGCACGCCGACGGCGGCCGCAGCACCCAGGACGATGGCGATGACGGATCCGAGACCGGGACCCTTCTTCTGCGAGACGGCCTTGCGGGCCTTGTACTCGACCCCGTGGCGCTTCGCGTTGGCGACGTCCCAGGCGGTCAGCGCGGTGCCGACGACGCCACCCACGATCGGAACGACCTTGTCGTCCACGACGTGCTTTCCTGCCTTGACCGAGCGGTCAACGACCGGGGCCACGCGGCGGTTGTAGGTGTCCTGGACCACCGGGACGATCTGCTCGCGATTGAAGTTGCCGAGCTGGCGACCTGCCTCACGAGCGACGTCGGCAGCGTGGCCGACGAGCACCTGCTGGTCTTCCCACAGCTGGTTCGCGTCCTTCTGAAGACGACGAAGCTGCTTCTTCCGCTTGCGGCTGAGGCTCACGATGCTCTCCTGTCCATTGGAGTACGGGTTCCCCATCTTGCCACGAGAGGCTGGATGCGGCGAGGGAATCGCCCGCCCCTTGCATCATCGGCTCCTGCGTTGTACACGCCCGGCCCGCTCACCGGAAGCTCTGCGAGAATGAACGCATGGTTCACGCTTCCCACGTCGCAACTCTGCACACCAACCACGGTGACATCGTCATCAACCTCTTCGGCGACCACGCCCCGAAGACGGTCAAGAACTTCGTCGGTCTCGCCGACGGCTCCCAGGAGTGGACGCACCCCGCCACCGGCAAGCCGGGCGAGGGTCCCCTCTACAAGGACGTCATCTTCCACCGCATCATCCCGAACTTCATGATCCAGGGCGGCGACCCGCTCGGACAGGGCGTGGGCGGCCCGGGGTACAACTTCGACGACGAGATCAACAACGAGCTCAACTTCAACGAGCCCTACATCCTCGCGATGGCCAACGCGGGCCTCCGCCGCAACGCCATCACCGGCAAGGTCGAGGGCACGAACGGCTCGCAGTTCTTCATCACCACGGACCCGACCCCGTGGCTGCAGGGCAAGCACACGATCTTCGGCGAGGTCGCCGACGACGCATCCCGCAAGGTCGTCGACGCGATCTCCGCGGTCCCGACGGCGGCGGGCGACCGGCCGATCGAGCCCGTGGTGCTGCAGTCGATCGACATCGTCGCCGCCTGACGACAGCGACGGCCGATCCGGATGACGACGCCCGAGTTCACGAACAACCGTGAGAACTTCTGCTACCGGCATCCGGATCGGCAGTCCTTCGTGCTCTGCCAGCGGTGCCTGCGCACCATCTGCCCCGAGTGTCAGACGCCGGCCCCGGTCGGCGTCATCTGCCCGGAGTGCATGGACGCGGAGCGCAAGAACCGCACCCCCGCCCAGAAGAAGGCCGCGCGTCGGTGGCGTGGTGGTGGGGCCACGACCATGGGTACCGTGCGCAGCGGCAAGCCCGTCGTCACATACGTCCTGCTGGCGGTGACATCGTTCATCGGCCTCGTGCAGCTCATCCCCGGACTCAACGCCCCGATCATCCAGGCCCTCGGCTTCTACGCGCCGTTCCTCTACCCGAACCTGTCCCTCCTGCCGTTCGAGCCGTGGCGACTGCTGACCGTGCTGTTCGTGCACGGGGGGTTCGTGCATCTCGCGCTGAACATGCTCGCCCTGTGGATGCTCGGACAGAATCTCGAACCGATGCTCGGTCGCGTCCGCTATCTCGCGCTGTATCTCATCAGCGGCCTCGGCGGGTCCGTCGCGGTCGCCGTCCTCGCACCGGAGACCTGGACGGTCGGCGCTTCCGGCGCGATCTTCGGGCTCCTGGCTTCGCTCCTGATCATCGGCCGGCACATCGGGGCCAACGTCACCGGCATCCTCGTGATCCTCGGGATCAACTTCGCCTTCGGGTTCTTCGCCGGCGGCATCTCCTGGCAGGCGCACCTGGGCGGCGCGATCACGGGCGCTCTCGTGGCGCTCATCTGCGTACGGACGAAGCGCCGTGATCAGCGAACCTGGCAGATCGTCTTCCTCGCTGCTCTGGTGGTGCTGTTGATCATCCTCGTCGCCGTCGTGCCGCCGCTGCTCCTTTTGGCCTGATCCCGAGTTGTTAACAGGGTTGTTAACCCCTGTGAATAACATCGGTGTAATTCTCCCCAGTGTGGGGATAACCTGTGGATAACTTCCGCCTTGTCGGACAGACGAAAGAACCCCCCGCCGAAGAGGCGAGGGGTTCTTGTTGTTCCGGCCGGTCAGCGCCAGCGGGTGGTCATGAGGAATCCGATGAGGGCGATGCCCAGGCCGATGGCCAGATTCCAGTTGTCGAGTCCCGGGATGGGGAACTGCATGCCCGAGATGTAGAAGACGAGGATCCAGGCGAGGCCGAGGAGCATGAAGCCGATCATCACCGGCTTGAACCAGACGGCGTTGGGAGCGGCGTCGCCCTCGGCGCGCTCGACGGCGGGTTCTTCGGTCTTGCGGTCACGTGCCATGCCGTCATTGTACCCGGGAGACCTCGGCGCCGACGAGCCGCGATCACCGCAGGCGGGGACGGGACCCCGAAGCACAGGCGGGGCGGATATGATCACGCCCATGACTGCATCTGTCGTGCCTGGGGGGCGGCGCGAACGGCGGCAGCGACGACGGTCGCGCGCCACGTTCGCGAGCGTGCTCGGCGAACTCCTCCTGACCGCGGGCGTCGTCGTCCTCCTCTTCGTCGCATGGCAGATGTGGATCGGCGACATCATCATCGCGGCCCAGAAGAACGAGGAGGGTGCCGCGATCTCACAGCAGCTCGCCGCCGGCGAGGCGCCGGAACTGCCGCCGCTGGTCGAGACGGACGACGGTGAGACGGTCTACGAGGCGCCCGTCCCTGCGGCCCCGGCCGACGGGGAGTGGTTCGGACAGATGCACATCCCCCGGTTCGGCGCCGACTACAACTTCGGCATCTACGGCGGCACGAGTCGCGCGCGCACTCTCGACCAGAAGGGCATCGGCGTCTACACGCAGTCCAAGATGCCCGGCGAGGTGGGGAACTTCTCCCTCGCCGGCCACCGGACGACCTGGGGGAAGCCGTTCAACCAGCTCGACAAGCTGCACGTCGGCGATGCCATCGTCGTGGAGACCCCGGACGGCTGGTACACCTATCGGTTCCGCACGCTGGAGTATGTGAAGCCGAGCCAGACCGACGTGCTCGCCGACGTGCCGCAGATGCCAGAGCAGCAGACCGGCGAGCAGTACATCACCCTGACGGCGTGCTCACCGCTGTACTCGCTCGCGGAGCGCATCGTCGCGTACGGGGTGTTCGAGAGCTTCCAGCCGCGAGCCGAGGGACCACCGTCCGCTCTGACCGACCCGCCGCCCCCGCCGGCCGCACCGTCCGTGTGACCCGCCTCCAGGAGAGAGAAGACCCATGTACGCCGCACTCTGGCGCCTGCTGCCCGGCCCGTGGTGGCTGCGCGTCCTCATCCTGCTCGTGGTGATCGCCGCGGTGCTGTACGCGCTGTTCTGGTACGTGTTCCCCTGGGTCAGCCCGCTCATCGCCCCGGGCGAAGTCGACGTCGAATGACGGGGGTGCTCGTGGTCGACAACCACGACAGCTTCGTGCACACGCTCGTGGGATATCTCCGCGAGCTCGGTGCGGACACCACCCTCGTGGAGTCCGATGCGACCGACGCGGTCGAGGTCGAGGAGCTTCTCGGCGCGCATGACGCCCTCCTGCTCTCCCCCGGGCCCGGGGCTCCTGCCGATGCCGGCGTCTCGATCGACGCTGCTCGCATCGCGGTGCGGCGGGGAGTCCCCACCCTCGGCGTGTGTCTCGGGCATCAGGTCATCGGGGCCGCTTTCGGCACGGCCGTCCGGTCTGCTCCGCAGGTCATGCACGGCATGGTCTCGGCAGTCCGCCACGACGGCTCCGCCCTGTTCGCAGGCATCCCCTCACCTTTCGACGTCGGGCGGTATCACTCGCTCGCGCTGTCCGCGGCAGACCTCCCCGATGACCTCGAGGTCATCGCCACCGCCCCCGACGGCACCGTGATGGCGGTGGCGCACCGGACGCTGCCGATGCATGGGGTGCAGTTCCATCCGGAGAGCGTCCTCACCCGAGGGGGCTACCGGCTCCTCGCCAACTGGCTGCGCCTCTGCGGCGACGAGGAGGCCGTCGCCCGCTCCGTCCTTCTCGATCCGCTGACGCGCTGAGCTGCGGCGCGTCCCGCGTCAGGACCCGGTGCAGTAGCGGAGTTCGACCGACGACCCGACGGGGACATCCCCCGGAGCGATGGACATCGAGTGCACCGTCGCCGGATCCGTTGCCGGGCACTCCGGCGCCTCGGTCGGCACCGGAGTGAGTCCCAGGTCGTCGAGCGCCTGCGTCGCCGAGTCCATGGACCAGCCGACGACGTTGTTCAGCGTGACCTTCCCGCTGGCGACCTCGAGGTTCACGACGGTGCCCGGAGCCACCTCGGCCTCCGCCTGCTCGCTCGCCGTCATCACCGTGTTGGCGGCGAGACCCTTGTCGTTGCGTTGCGTCACTGTGCCGAGTTCGAGGCCGGCGGCCTTCAGCGCCTTCGTCGCGGCATCGAGGGACATCCCCTCGAGCTTCGGCACGACCACCGTCTCCTCGCCGGAGGAGACGTAGAGGGTGACTGTCGAGCCCTTCTCCACGGACACGCCACCCTCGGGATCGGTGCGGATGACGTTTCCCTCGGCGATCGACGGGCTCGATTCGATGACGATCTTCGAGGAGAGGTCCAGTTCGGCGAGGTCGTCCTGCGCGCGCTCGGAGGCGACGTTCGTCAGATCAGGGACGAGCCTCGAGGTGCTCGGCACGTCGGCGGGGCGCATGCTGATGGTCCAGACCCAGAACAGCACGGACGCCAGGAGCACCGCCAGCAGCGCGACTCCCGCCCAGATCCATGCGACGGGCGGTCCCGACTGCGTGCGGGCCATCGTGGTGTCGGTGCTGAGCTGTCGCAGCGACCGCGCCGTCTCCTGCGCCTGGCGAGGACTCGGGCCGTAGAGTTCGCTCGTCAGAGCGCCGATCTGCTTGCGGGTGGGAGCGGCGCCGGTCACTGCGGCGTCCAGAGCGGCGCGGAAGTGGGCGGCGTCCGGATACCGCTGATACGGGTCCTTCGCGAGGGCGCGCAATACGATCGGGTCGAGGGCTGCGGGCGACTCCTCGTTGACCTCGGAGGGCGGGACCGGGGTCTCGCTGACGTGCTGGTAGGCGACGGCGACCGGCGACTCGCCGCGGAACGGCTGCCGTCCGGTCAGCAGCTCGTAGAGCACGACGCCTGTGGAGTAGAGGTCGGCACGAGCATCGACCGGCTCGCCCTTGGCCTGCTCGGGTGAGAAGTAGGCGGCAGTGCCGATGATCTGAGTGGTCTCGGCCACGGTCGAGGAGGAGTCGGACACCGCGCGGGCGATGCCGAAGTCCATCACCTTCACCTGGCCCTTGTCGGTGACCATGACGTTGCCCGGTTTGATGTCGCGGTGAACGACCCCGGCGCGGTGGGAGTAGTCCAGCGCTTCGAGGATCCCGTCGACGTAGCGCACCGCATCCTCGACCGGCACGGGGCCGTCGGCGATGATCTTCTTGAGCAGGGTGCCCTTGACCAGCTCCATCACGATGTACGGCGGCTCGTCCGAGGAGCTGTCGACCGTGGAGGGGTCGCCGGCGTCGTACACCCGCACGATCGACGGGTGCGACATGCGCGACGCCGACTGCGCCTCCAGCCGGAACCGCGTACGGAAACTGGTGTCGCGGGCGAGATCAGGATCGAGGATCTTGATCGCGATCTCGCGGCCGAGGGTCAGGTCGTACCCGCGGTACACCTTCGCCATCCCGCCGTGCCCGATGAGCTCGTCGACGCGGTACCGGCCCGCGATGACTCGTGGCTCTGTGGACACGGATGACCCCCTGGAAACGACAATGGCTGGACTGGATACTCAGGCTACCCTTGGCCGCCGTCGCCGCCGTCACCCTCGCCGTCCTCCGGGGCCACGATCGTGACGGAGAGCGGGGGGGAGGCGTTCGACGTGCGCTGGTCGCCGCCCGAGCACAGGCCCTGATACGTCGCGATGAGCTGCTGCCCCACGGCATCGCCGACCGTCACCTGAGCGTTGCGCTGCGTCGGCTGGAAGTTCGGGCCGCCCGAGGCGAAGGTGCCGTTCTGCAGCGAGACGACGTAGCCGGACAGCGTCGTGCCACTGGGGCAGGTGAAACCCGTGCCCCAGGAGATCGTCACGGTGCTCCCGGCGACCGGGTCGCCGGTGATCGTCGGCTGGTCGGACGGCGTGGGCAGCGGCGTGCGGCCCGCGTAGACGGTGAGCGCGATGGGGGTCGTGGTCGCGACGTTCCCCTCGGGCTGCACCCGGTAGACCTTGCCGACATCGCCGTCGCTCGGGGCGGGGTCGCCCTCTCCGCAGGCGATGTCGGAGAACCCGGCTTCCTTGAGTGTCGCGGTGGCGGTGCCGCAGTCCATGCCGTTGAGCCCGAGTGCCGTCACGTCGACGCGCGTCTCCTCCGGAGTGGGCGCCTGCGAGGGTGTCTGCGATTGCGTCGTCGTGGGTGTGCGGCTCGCGGATCCCGTGGGGTCGGGGTCGGCGTCCTTGCCCTGGTTGCCGAACAGCGCCCACAGCGTGCCGGCGACGACGATGAGCAGCAGGACCAGCAGCGCGATGAGCGGCCAGGTCCACGCGCTCTTCTTCTTCTTTTTCTTCTCCTGCTCCTCCGCGGCGGCCTCGTCGGTGGGCAGCTGGGCGGTGGTCGGGAGGATGCGCGTCGTGCCGTCGTCGCCGGTCGCGGTGAGCATGCGCGTGGCGTCGTCGTCGCCTGCGATGCCGCCCGTGGCGATGGCGGGAACGGCGATGGCGGCGGAGTTCAGGTCTCCGCGGCGGAGGGCCTGGGCGGCCCGGGCCACCGTGGCCGAGGAGGACGGGCGGTCCGCCGGCTTCTTCGCGATCATCGCCATGACGAGGTTCTGCACCGGGATCGGCACCGTCGGCGGCAGCGGTGGCGGCTGCTCGTTGATCTGCGCCATGGCGATCGCCACCTGCGACTCGCCGGTGAAGGGGCGCTTGCCGGCGAGGCACTCGTACGCGACGATGCCCAGCGAGTACGTGTCGGTCGCGGGGGAGGCGGGGTGGCCAGATGCCTGCTCCGGCGACAGGTACTGCACCGTGCCCATCACCTGACCGGTCGCCGTCAGCGGCACCTGGTCGGCGATGCGGGCGATGCCGAAGTCGGTGATCTTCACGCGGCCGTCTGGCGTGATGAGGAGGTTCCCCGGCTTGATGTCGCGGTGCACGAGACCCGCCGCGTGCGCGGCTTGGAGGGCCGAAGCGGTCTGCGCGACGATGTCGAGTGTCTTGTCGGCACTCAGCGCGCCGTCCCGCTCGAGGATCGTCGAGAGGGCCTCACCCGGAACGAGCTCCATGACGAGGTAGGCGCTGCCGTTCTCCTCGCCGTAGTCGAACACGCTGGCGATGCCCTCGTGGTTGACGAGGGCGGCGTGACGCGCTTCCGCGCGGAACCGCTCGAGGAACCCGGGGTCCCCCATGTACTCGTCCTTGAGGATCTTGATGGCGACGGTGCGTCCGATGACGTGATCCGTCGCCTCCCACACCTCGCCCATGCCGCCGATCGCAATCCGCGACTGCAGCTCGTAGCGACCACCGAACGACACACCCTGCGTCGGCCTCATCTGCCCAGCACCGCCTCTATGACCTTCTTCGCAATCGGAGCGGCGATGGTGTCCCCGCTTCCTGATTGACCCTGTCCGCCGCCGTTCTCGACGACGACCGCTACCGCGACCGCGGGGTCGTCCGCGGGGGCGAACCCCGTGAACCACAGCGTGTGCGGCCTGTTTCCGTTCTCCGCCGTTCCGGTCTTCCCGGCCACGTCGACCCCGTCTATTCTTGCACCCTGCGCCGCGCCGTTTGAGACGCTGGCGACCATGGCGGAGGTCACCTCGTCCGCCACGTCGGGCTCCATCGCGCGACCGAACTCGGTGCTGTCGAACGAGCGGATCACCGAGAGGTCGTTGCCGATCACGGCGTCGACCATCTGCGGGTTCATCACGACGCCGTCGTTGGCGATTCCGGCGGAGACCATGGCGATCTGCAGGGGCGTCGCGGTCACCTGTCCCTGCCCGAATCCGGTGAGGGCGGTCTGCGCGTCGTCGAGCCCCTGCGGGTAGCTCGAGGGCGTCGAGGTGAGCGGGATGTCGAAGCTGCGGTTGAACCCGAACTTCTCCGCCATCTCCCGGATCGTGTCATCGCCGAGTTCGACGGCGAGCTCGGCCATGGGGATGTTGCAGCTGAGACGGATCGCCTCGGCGATCGTGACGGTGTCTCCTGGCCCGCAGGCGCTTCCCCACGCGTTGGAGACGCGACTGTTCGAGCCCGGCAGCGTGTACGAGGCGGGGTTGGGGAGGGTCGACTCCGGCGTCCACTCGCCACTGGCGTAGGCGGCCGCAGCGACGACGATCTTGAACGTCGACCCCGGGGGATTGAGGTCGCCGGCGATCGCGCGGTTCGACAGCGGCTTGCCGGGGTCGGCCACGAGCTGGTCGTAGGTGGCGTTGGCGGCGTTCGCGTCGTGGGTCGCCATGCTGTTGGTGTCGAAGCCGGGAGTGGACGCCAGCGCGAGGATGCGCCCGGTCTTCGGGTCCATCGCGACGACGGCGCCCTGCAGGCCGTCCAGGGCGTCGGTGGCGGCGCGCTGCGCTGCCGTGTTCAACGACAGCTCGACGCTGAATCCGCGCTGTGGCTGACCGGAGAGGATCCGCTCGATCTCTGCGAAGAACGCGTTGGAGCCGGTTCCGGAGAGGTCGGCGTTCATCGCCTCCTCGATCCCGGTGCTGGAGCCGAGCGCGGGGTTGAAGTAGCCGGTGACGGGCTCCCACATCTCGGCGTCGGTGTACACGCGCTGGAATCGGTACTGGTCGTCGCTCGGGACCGAGTTGGCGATCGCAGCGCCGTCGACGATGATCGCGCCGCGCTGGATCTCGTAGCTGTCCAGCCGGGTGCGCTTGTTGTGCGGGTTCTGCGACAGGCCGTCCGTCTCGACGACCTGAATCCAGCTCGTCGCGGCGAACAGCGCGATGAACATGAACAGCATGACGATGCTGAGTCTGCGGAGTTCTCGTGTCATGTCAGCCGATCACCACCCGGGGCTGACGGCGGACGCCGTCGGAGATGCGGAGGAGGAGTGCCACGATGAGCCAGTTCGCGACGAGCGACGAGCCACCGGCGGCCAGGAACGGGGTGGTCAGACCGGTCAGCGGGATGACCCGCGTGACACCGCCGACCATGATGAACACCTGCAGCGCGATGGTGAACGACAGGCCCGTGGCGAGCAGCTTGCCGAAGTCGTCCTGACCGGCGAGACCGATGCGGACGCCGCGGCTGACGAACACCATGTAGAGGCAGAGGATCGCGAAGAGCCCGATGAGGCCGAGCTCCTCGCCCAGGCTCGTGATGATGTAGTCGCTGTGCGCGAGCGGCGTGATCTCCGGGCGGCCCTGCCCCCAGCCGGTGCCGATGAGCCCGCCGCGGGCGAGCCCGAAGAGGCCCTGCATGGGCTGATAGCCGGCGCCGTCCGGGTCGACCTTCGAGGAGTCGAACAAGAACAGCCAGTTGACGAAGCGACCCTGCACGTAGCTGAGGATCTGCGACGCGACGGCGACGCCCGCGACCACGAGGCCGAGACCGATGAGCACCCAGCTCGTCTTGCCGGTGGCGACGTAGAGCATGGCCACGAACATGCCGAAGATGAGCGTTCCGGTGCCGAGGTCGCGCTGGACGACGATGATGCCGAGAGAGACGAGCCAGACGACGAGCACGGGTCCGAGCTCGCGCATTCGCGGCCAGGTGATCCCGAGCACTCGCTTGCCCACCGACGTCAGGCTCTCCCGCGTCCGCACGAGGTAGCCGGCGAAGAAGATCGCGAGGCAGATCTTGGCGAGCTCTCCGGGCTGGAAGGCGAACATGCCGCCGAGCGAGACCCACACCTGCGCGTTCGCATCGGGGATCCGCAGGCCGGGGACGAACGGCAGGAGCAGCAGGAGGATTCCGGCGAGGCCGAAGATGTAGGTGTACCGGAACAGGATCCGGTAGTTGCGCAGCAGGATGACCACCGCGATCGCCCCGGCCAGTGAGATGGCGGTCCAGGCGAGCTGTTTGGTGGAGTAGGCGTTCCACCCGGTATTCGCGAAGGCGATGTCGATCCGGTAGATCATCGCGACGCCGAGTCCGGTGAGCAGCGTCGCGATCGGGACGACGAAGGGATCGGCGTCGGCTGCCACGAAGCGGAGCACGATGTGCAGGGCGAAGGCCAGAGCCGCCAGCCCGCCGCCGATCGCCAGGATCATCGGGTCGATGGTGCCGAGAGCGCCGAGCTGGACGAGGGTGAGGGCGGCGCCGCTGATCGCACAGGCGAAGAGGAGCAGCCAGAACTCGCGATTGCGCTGCGTCTGCGGCATGCGCAGGCGGCGCAGGGCCTTGATGACCGTGGTGTCGGCCTGGACGTCGGTGCTCACCCCGCACCTCCCGAGGGCGTCGTGCTCGGAGAGGGGAGCGGTGTGGGCAGCGGGGTCTGCTCGATGATGTTCGCCTCGGCGCCCGTGCGGAGACGGTCCACGATGGCCATGGCGTCGGAGAGCGAGCGCGCGCTGATGGTGCGCTCGACCGATGCCCGCTGATACGGGGGCAGGTCGGCGAGGAGGATCTCGGTGTCCTCGACCGGTGTCGACAGCGTGATCGGGCCGATGTTCTGCTGCACACCCTGGAAGATCACGACGCTGTCCTCATCGGCGCCGATGAAGTAGCGCGTCTGCGTCCAGCTGTAGGCGGCGAACGCGGCGAAGCCCAGCATGGCCAGCGCCACGAGCGTTCCGGCGATCCAGCCCAGCCGGCGGCGCTTGGCGCGACGGCGGTCCTCCTCGATCAGCTCCTCGAGGTACTCGGGTGCCGGCTCGAAGTGGCTCGGCTCGTTCGCAGCCTGGCGGACCGGATGCAGCCAGTTGCTCCGCGGGGCCCGCACCGGCGGCACGTAGACACCCGACGGGTTCGACGCCGCGCCGACGATCGTGGCGGTGCCGGAGTGGACGGGGTGCTGTCCGCCGACATCGACGATCACGATCGTGACGTTGTCGGGGGCGCCGCCGTCGAGGGCCTGTTTGAGGAGGTTGTCGGCCGTCCGGCCGGGGGCGAGCCCGAGCTGCATGGCCTTGAGGATGCGGGCCTCGTCCACCACGCCCGAGAGGCCGTCGGAGCACAGCAGCCAGCGGTCGCCGGGCTGCGCGTGCATGACGAACATGTCGAGCTCGGGGTCGGCGTCCATGTCGCTGAGCACCCGCATGAGCACCGAACGACGCGGGTGGTATCTGGCCTCTTCCGGGGTGATCCGGCCGGAGTCGACCAGTCGCTGCACGAAGGTGTGGTCCGCGGTGATCTGCGTGAGCGCCTCGTCGCGGTAGAGGTAGATGCGCGAGTCGCCGATGTGGCCGATGACGGCGTACTCGTCGACCATGATGATCGCGCTGAGCGTGGTGCCGAGCCCGGCGAGCTCGGGACGATCCTTCGCGGCGCGGATGAGGTCGCCCGCGGCCGTCGTGGCGGCGGCCTGGAGGGCGGCCTGCGCGTCTTCCGTGGAGGAGTACGGCTGATCCAGCGGCTCCATGCGCTGGATCGCGATGCTGGAGGCGACGTCGCCGCCCGCGTGTCCGCCCATGCCGTCGGCGACGACGAACAGGTTCGCCCCGGAGTACCCGGAGTCCTGGTTGTTGGAGCGGACCTTCCCGGTGTGGGAGATCGCGGCGCTCGAGCCTTCGAAGACCATGCCGGCGTCAGGCCCTCAGCTCGAACGTCGTTGCGCCGACCTTGACCGGGGTGCCGAGGCTGAGGGAGACCGGGCCGCCCGTCACCCGCTGGCCGGCCACGAAGGTGCCGTTCGTGGAGTCGAGGTCCTGGATCGCCCACGTGTCGCCACGGAGCAGGAGCCGGGCGTGATGGCTGGACGTGTAGTCGTCGCGGATCACCAGAGCGGATTCGCTGGAGCGGCCGATCGTCATCGCGTCGGAGCCCAGGGGCAGTTCGAGACCCGCCTTCGGTCCGGACGTGATCACGAGGCGCTTCGCCGTGGCCACGGTCGCGGGCCCGGTCGACGGTCGCGCCGACGAGGGACGGGGCGGGGCAGCCGGTGCCGCGGCCGGAGCGGCGGCGGGTGCTCCCGCTGTCGCCTCCGCGGGGAGCTTCCGAGCGCGCACCCCGAACAGGTCGGCGCGCAGGGAGTAGACGACCCCGAACACGAAGAACCACATCAGCACGAGGAAGCCGATGCGGAGCAGGAGCAGGACCAGTTCACTCATCCGAGGGCTCCGAACACGCGGGTCGCGTCGTCGTCGGGGCGGGAAGACCGCGACGGGGTGGCGACGGGGACGATGCGGAACACGAGGTCGGTACGACCGATCGTGATCGTGGTGTCGGAGGGGAGGGCGGCCTCGCGGAGCTTCTGCCCGTCGACCTTCGTGCCGTTGGTGGATCCCATGTCGCGGAGCATGGCGCGCTCGCCGTCCCAGAGGATCTCGGCGTGACGACGGCTGGATCCCGCGTCGGCGATGGTGATGTCGGCGTCGGAGCCACGGCCGATCACGGTGCGGGCACGGGTGAGGGTGTGCCGGCGTCCGTCGACGTCGACCACGGCCTGCCAGCTCACGCGTCCTTCGACGGTGCCCGAGGTGACGCGCACGGTGCCGGTGGCGACCTTGTCGTCCGCCTCGAGTGTGAGGGACAGGGGGCCGGCGAAGCTGTAGCCCTGCGACTTCGCGTGCTTCGTGAGGAGTGCGTGCAGCTCGTCCGTCAGCGCGCCGCCGAGCCCGCGCATGCGCTCCGCGTCGTCGGGGCTCAGGCGCACGACGTAGTTGTTGGGCGCGATGATGCGGTCACGGCTCACCACGGCCGCAGTGGTATCCGCCTCGCGTCGCAGCGCCGAAGCGATCTCCACGGGCTGGATGCCGCTGCGGAAGGTCTTCGCGAACGCGCTGTTCACTGCGCGCTCGAGACCCTTCTCAAAGCTGTCAAGTAGTCCCACTGGGCTCCTCTGGCATGCCGACCGGTAGGGACATCGTAGCCAGGTGACCTGGGGGAACGCCGCCGACGCCCCTGCCGGGGTGTGCAACGCGGGCGAAAACGCGTGATATCCTCGGAAAGTTGAGTTCTTCGGAGCGAGACGCTCGCGCGAGTGGCGGAATGGTAGACGCGCTGGCTTCAGGTGCCAGTGTCCTTATGGACGTGGGGGTTCAAGTCCCCCCTCGCGCACAGCGAGACATTCATGAAAGAGTCGGTCAGAGTCTGACCGGCTCTTTCTGTTTCCCCGCGAACGCTTATCGAACGGTCTGCCGCATGAGCCCATGGATGCACAGCGTCGGACTCGTCCTCGTCCGCATCGTCTTCCCCGGTGCACTGGCCCTGACGGCGTTGCTGCTCCTCTGGTACAGCTTCGGCATTCTGGACGAGACGCCCGGGTTCGCCTGGGTGATGATCGCGACGGGGGGAGCAGGGTTCATTCTCTCCCTCTTCCTCCTCTGGCGTCTCAACAATGCCCGCGGTCGCGAGGATTTCCGGTGGTACGTCGTGCCGGAGGACGGGGAGGAGGAGTCCGTCCCGCCGGAGCCGATCTCGGCCGAGGAGAGGGAGCGCCTCACCCTCGAGCTGGACGAGGTGAACCGTCGGTGGCGGGAGGCGCTGGAGGCCGGTTTCCTCTCCGGTGGCTCGCTCGCCGCCCACGAGATCCGCGCGGAACTCGAGGAACGCGCTACGGCGCTGCGCCGTCGACTCGAGGCGCCTTCCACCCCCGATCGCTGACCTGAGTCCTCATCCTGGGGGGACGAAAGTCGCCCTGGAGTTCCCTGATCGCTCGCCTTACCCTCGGCGGTATCCCAGCTCGGGGAGCGGGTGAGCCGGGATCTGGACAGGGGAGTGTTCATGCGGGGTTCTCTGCGCACGCGGTCTGGTCGAGAAGAGAAGATGGATCGGAGAGCGCGACGACGACCACGGTCATCACCGCGGACGTCGTGGGCGGTGGCGACCATGCTCGCCCTCGTGCTGGGATCGCTCGTCGCGCCCGTGGGGCCCGCGACTGCAGCCCCGGGCGACCCGGCGCAGCTGTATCTCGGGGTGTCGTACGAAGGACCCGTCGTCGGCTCGGACAAGGATCTGACAGCCCCCACCGAGTGCCCGGCGAACTCCGTCCTCACGGCCGTGCGGACGGAGAACCGCACCGCGGACGCGCCGGGCTCCTCAGCGAACTCGATCCTCACGCGCTTCAGCCTGCAGTGCTCGACGATCACCGTGAGCAACGCCGGCGTCGTCACCTCCACGGTGAACCCCACCTGGATCGAGGGTCCGGTCTACGACCAGAGTCGCGGCAACGTGCAGACGGCGACGTGTCCGGCGAACACCTTCGTGCATCGCATCACCGGCACCACCTTCGTCGGCGACAACGGCGCGCGGTGGCCGTCGTCCGTGCAGATCACGTGCCGCCCGATGACCTTCACCGCCGCGGGGGAGCTGCGGATCGACCTCGCGGCCTCCGCCACCGTCCTCACCGCCGGGCAGAACTTCAACACGAACGGCGGCCTCAACACGCCGACCCCTCGATGCGGCCCCGCCGGCACCACCGGGACGAGCGACATCGTCGTGCGCGGCTACCGGGCGCAGAGCGGTGGCGAGGGCATCGACGGGTTCAACCCGTCGTGTACGACGATCCCCGATGACTTCGGCGACGCGCCGGCGAGCTACGGCTCGGTCTCCCAGGAGCTGAATGCGGCGACGTACCTTGGGTGGTCGGTCGATGCCGAGAGCGCGATGCAGTACAGCGCGAATGCGACGGGTGACAACGCGGTCGGCGGCACGGCCCCGAACCAGACCATCAACGACGAGACGGGGGTGGCGTCGTTCGGGCCGATCATGGCGAGCGTGACGAACACCTATTCGGTGTCGGTGCTGGCGTCGAACAAGGTTCCGGGTGTGCCGGCGACCCTGGTCGGCTGGATCGACTTCAACCGCAACGGCGTGTTCGACGCGAACGAGGGTGCCACCGCGACGGTCCCGGCGGGCACGGCGGACGGCTCGTCGGTGACCCTGAACTGGTCCGGCATCGCCTCGCAGACGGTGGGCGGGCAGACGTTCGCGCGGTTCCGCATCCAGAGCGGGACGGGGTTGACGACGGCGACGCCGACCGGGACCGGCGGTCCGGGTGAGGTGGAGGACTACGCCGTCACGATCACCGCTCCCGCACCCTCCCTCGCCCTGACGAAGACGGTCACGCCGACCACCGCCACCGCGGCGGGGGACACGGTGACCTACTCGTTCGCGGTCTCCAACACCGGAAACGTCGCCGTCTCGGGACTCGGCATCCGCGAGTCCGCGTTCAGCGGCACGGGCACCCTCGGGGCGGTGAACTGTGCGGCGACGACGCTCGCCGTGGGGCAGAACACCACCTGTACGGCGGCATACACGCTGACCCAGGCCGACATCGACGCGGGCACGGTGACGAACACCGCGCTCGCGACCGGAACGTCCGAGGCGAACACGGGCGTGGAGAGCAACCCGAGCACCGCGACGGTCACCACGACCCGCACCCCGGCGCTCACCGTCGTGAAGTCGGCGACCCCGTCCGGACCGGACGACTTCACGGTCGGACAGGTGATCGACTACTCGTTCATCGTCACCAACACCGGCAACGTGACCGTCTCGAACATCGCGGTGAACGAGACGGCGTTCACAGGCTCCGGAACGCTCTCGGCGGCCGTGTGCCCGACGGCCCCGCTCGCCCCGGGTGCGCAGGCGACCTGTACCGCGAGCTACACCCTGACGCAGGCGGACGTGAACGGGGGATCGGTCAGCAACACCGCGACCGCCACCGGTGTGCCTCCCGGGTCGCTGACGCCTCCGGTGTCCCCGCCGTCGACCGTGCGCGTGCCGGTGGACCCTGCTCCGGCGATCTCACTGGAGAAGAGCTCCGAGACGACCGCGATCACGGGCGCCGGACAGGTGATCGACTACTCGTTCCTCGTCACCAACACCGGGAACGTGACCCTGACGAACGTCGGCATCGACGAGGAGTCCTTCTCCGGCACCGGGGCCCTCGACGTGACCTGCCCCGCCGGCGCCGCCTCCCTCGCGCCGGGGGCCGAGGTCACCTGCACCGCGAGCTACACCGTGACGGCTGCGGACTACAACACCTCGGCGCTCACGAACACGGCCACCGCGACGGGCACGCCGCCGACCGGCACGGCACCGGTGTCCTCGCCGTCCACGGTCGAGATCCCCGTCACCTCCGCCCCGGCGCTCACGGTGGCGAAGACGGCTGACCGCACGGAGATCACCGCAGCCGGACAGACGATCACCTACTCGTTCCTCATCACCAACACGGGGAACGTGACGATCGCCGACGTCGGCGTGACGGAGACCACGTTCAGCGGAACGGGCACCGCTCCGGTCATCACCTGTCCCGCGGCCGCCGCATCGCTGGCCCCGGGCGCCCAGGTGACGTGCACCGCGCCCTACGTGGTGACGCAGGCGGACATCGACGCGGGCGGGGTGACCAACACCGCGACCGTGACCGGGGAGCCGCCCACGGGGGAGCCGCCGGTGTCGCCGCCGTCGACCGTGGTGGTCCCCGCGGACGAGACGCCCGCGATCACCCTCGTCAAGACGGCCGATCCGACGTCGATCACCGCCGCCGGGGCGACCGTCGACTACGCCTTCCTCGTGACGAACACGGGCAACGTGACCCTCACCGACATCACCGTGACCGAGACCGCGTTCTCCGGCACGGGCACGGCGCCTGTCGTTACCTGCCCGGCGGCCGCAGCGACGCTCGCTCCGGCCGCCCAGGTGACCTGCACCGCGTCCTACGAGGCGTCGCAGGCGGACGTCGACGCGGGCCAGGTCACCAACACCGCCACCGCGACGGGCACGCCGCCCCGCGACCTCGAACCGCCGGTGTCGGCGCCCTCCACGGCGATCGTCACGGTGCCCGGCGCGCCCGCCCTCACGGTGGCGAAGACGGCCGACCGGACGGAGATCACCGCCGCGGGCGAGGTCATCACCTACTCGTTCCTGGTGACGAACACGGGCAACGTGACCATCGCCGACGTGACCGTGGACGAGGTGTCGTTCTCGGGTACCGGCGCGACTCCGGTCGTCACCTGCCCCGCAGCGGCCGCGTCCCTCGAGCCCGGGGCTCAGGTGACCTGCACGGCGACCTACGAGGTGACCCAGGCCGACATCGATGCGGGTGGCGTGACGAACACCGCCACCGTGACGGGCGACCCGCCCGGAACCCTCGAGCCGCCGGTGTCGCCGCCGTCGGAGGTCGAGGTGCCCTCGATCGAGACGCCCGGCATCACCGTCGTGAAGTCGGCCGATCCCTCCACCGCCGCCGGCTACACGGTCGGCACGGAGATCACCTACACGTTCGTCGTGACGAACACGGGCAATGTGACCCTCACCGACGTGACGGTGCAGGACACGGCCTTCACGGGCTCCGGCGAGCTGTCGGCCATCTCGTGTCCGGCGGGGGCCGCTTCGCTCGCGCCGGGGGCGCAGGTCGCGTGCACTGCCACGTACACGCTGACGCAGACCGACGTCGACGCCGGGCAGCTCTCGAACACGGCGACCGCGACGGGCACGCCGCCGTCGGGCACACCGCCGGTGTCGCCGCCCTCGACGGTGGAGATCCCCGGCGACCCGGCTCCGGCGCTGACCGTGGCGAAGACCGCTGACCGGACGGAGATCACGGCCGCGGGACAGACGATCACCTACTCCTTCCTCGTGACCAACACCGGCAACGTCACGGTGCGTGACGTCACGGTGGAGGAGGGCACCTTCACCGGAACGGGCACTGCTCCGGTGGTGACCTGTCCTGCGGGCGCCGCCACGATGGTTCCCGGCGCGCAGGTCACGTGCACCGCCGAGTACGTCGTCACCCAGGCCGACATCGACGCGGGTGGGGTGACCAACACTGCCACGGTGACGGGCACGCCGCCGTCGGGAGAGCCGCCGGTGTCGCCGCCGTCCGAGGTCGAGGTGCCGTCGGAGCCGTCGCCGGGGCTGACGGTGTCGAAGACGGCGGACCGGACCGAGATCACGGCCGCGGGCCAGACGATCACGTATTCGTTCGTCGTGGTGAACACGGGCAACGTGACGCTGACGGATGTGGAGGTGACGGAGGCCTCGTTCACCGGCACGGGGACCCCGCCGGTCATCGAGTGTCCGGCCGCGGTGGCGTCGCTCGCTCCCGGGGACGAGGTGACCTGCACGGCGGAGTATGTCGTCACGCAGGCCGACGTGGATGCGGGTGGTGTGACGAACACCGCGACCACGACCGGTACTCCGCCCTCGGGTGAGCCGCCGGTCTCGCCGCCATCCGAGGTAGAGGTGCCGTCGGAGCCGTCGCCCGGCTTGTCGGTGGTGAAGTCGTCCGACCGGTCGACGATCACCGCAGCGGGTCAGACGATCACGTACTCCTTCCTGGTCACCAACACGGGCAATGTGACGATCGCGGACGTGACGGTGGACGAGACGGGCTTCACCGGCACCGGCACGGCTCCGGTCGTGACGTGCCCGGCGGGCGCCGCGTCCCTCGCGCCGGGAGCCCAGGTCACCTGCACCGCGCCGTACGTGGTGACGCAGGCCGACCTCGACGGCGGCGGGGTGACGAACACCGCGACCGTGACCGGCACGCCGCCCTCGGGCGAGCCCCCGGTGTCGCCGCCGTCGACCGTCCTGGTCCCCGGTGACCCGGCTCCCGCGCTGACCGTGGCGAAGATGGCCGACCGCACCGAGATCACCGCGGCGGGCCAGACGATCACGTACTCGTTCCTCCTCGCGAACACGGGCAACGTCACGCTGACGGATGTCGGGGTGGACGAGGTCTCGTTCACCGGCACCGGCACGGCGCCGGTGGTGACCTGTCCCGCGGGAGCGGAGTCGCTCGCTCCGGGAGCGGAGGTGACGTGTACCGCGCCGTACGTCGTGACGCAGGCCGACATCGATGCGGGTGGCGTCACGAACACCGCCACCGGCACGGGGACACCGCCGTCGGGGCAGCCGCCGGTCTCGCCGCCGTCGACGGTCGAGGTGCCCTCGGACGGGTCGCCGGCCCTCACGGTGGCGAAGACCGCGGACCTCACGCGGATCAGCGCCGCAGGGCAGACGATCACGTACTCGTTCCTCATCACCAACACGGGCAACGTCACGATGACGGATGTCGGCGTGGACGAGGTGTCGTTCTCGGGGACGGGAACCGCGCCGGTGATCACGTGTCCGGCCGCGGCGGCCTCGCTGGCCCCCGGTGCGTCCGTGACCTGCACGGCGCCGTACGTGGTCACCCAGGCGGATGTGGATGCCGGGCGACTCACGAACACGGCCGTCGCGACGGGAGAGCCGCCGACGGGTCCGCCGACCGGCGAACCACCGCTCACGCCTCCGTCGACGGTGGAGGTCCCCGGTGACCGGAACCCGGCGATCGCCGTGGTGAAGTCGGCCACCCCGAACGCCCCGGACACCTACGTGGTGGGGCAGGAGATCACCTATTCGTTCGTGGTGACCAACAGCGGCAACGTGACGCTGACGGATGTCGTGGTCAACGAGGGGACGTTCTCGGGGACGGGCACGTTGTCGGCGATCGACTGTCCTTCCGGCACCGCGTCGATGGCTCCGGGAGCGCAGCTCGTCTGCACCGCGTCGTACGTGTTGACTCAGGCGGACATCGATGCGGGTCAGGTGACGAACTCCGCCACGGCGACCGGTGTGCCGCCCGGCGACCTGGAGCCTCCCGTGTCGCCGCCGTCCGAGACTCGCGTCCCGGCGCTCCCCGCCCCGGGGCTGAGCATCGTGAAGTCGGCGACCCCGGCCGTGCTGACGACCGTGGGGGAGACTCTGGAGTTCTCCTTCGTCGTCACCAACACGGGCAACGTCACCCTGGCGGACGTGGCTGTCGATGACACCGACTTCTCCGGTGAGGGCGAGCTCTCGGCCGTCACCTGCCCGGACGACGCCGCCCGCATCATCCCGGGCCAGACGGTGACCTGTACGGCGACGTACACGACCACGCAGGCGGACGTGGATTCCGGGCGCCTGACGAACACGGCGACGGCCACGGCGACGCCGCCCACGGGCACCCCGCCGGTGTCACCGCCGTCGACCGTTGAGGTGCCGTTCGACGGGACCAATTCCCTCGCGATCGAGAAGCGGGCGACGACCGTCGACGTGAACGCCAACCGGCTCATCGACCTCGGCGACCGGGTGGAGTGGACGATCATCGTCACCAACACCGGGGCGCAGACGGTCTCCGACATCGTCGTGTCCGACCCCACGGCCGGTGTGGTCACCTGCCCGGCGACGAGCCTCGCCTCCGGGGAGCAGATGACATGCACGGTGCCGCCGCACACGATCGACGCCGCGGACGTGCGTCGCGGTGAGGTGCGCAACGTCGCGACCGTGACCGGCAACACGCCGGGAGGGCCGATCGATCCGCCGACCTCGCAGACGGTCACCCGCGTGGTGCCGACGCCGCCGAGCGGACTCGCGGTCACGGGCGGCACGCTCGCCGCCGGCGGCCTGCTGCTGGGCGGGGTGATGGTCCTTGCCGGACTGGGTCTCGGCCTCATGCGGGTACGTCGGCGAGAGGAAGAGCAGGAACAGCGCTGATCGAGAGACGGTCCGTGGCGGGTGATCGCCCGCCACGGACCGTCCCCGGTCGAAGGAGGAGCCCATGATGTCCACACGCCGCCGCAGCATCGTCCGCTTCGCGGCTCCGATCCTGATCCTCGGATTCCTTCTCAGCGGCTGCACGCCCGCTCCGGAGGAGCCGGCCCCGACGCGCACGGCCGCGGAGGGAGCGCCGCAGATCCCCGGTGAAGACGAGGGGGTCGTGGGAGCGACGAGCGTGCCGGAGGATGTGCCGGACGCCCCGGAGGTGCGCGCCGGGACCCAGATCACGGCGTGCAGCACCGAGGACGACGGCGGGACGGCGGAAGGTGTCGTCGGCAATCCCACCGACGAGGATGCGACCTACGTCGTGACGGTGTTCTTCACCACCGATGCAGCAACGGTCGTCGGGTCCGGTCAGGCGACGGTGGAGGTCCCCGCGGGCGAGGAGGCCGACTGGTCGCTCACCGCGGACTTCGTGCCGCCGAGTGACCTCCGATGCGCGCTGCGCGGAGCGGGCGCGGCGTCCTGACCTGATCCCGGTCGCGGGGCCGCTACGGCACGGGGACGTAGCGCGCGAGCGGCTCGAAGGGCGGCTGGGAGGAGAGGTCCGCGACGGCGGCCGCGCCGACCGCGCAGGCCGTCTGCAGGGCCGCTCGCGGGGAGAGCCCGCTCTGCAGGGCGAGCACGAGCGCGGCACAGAAGGCGTCTCCCGCGCCCACGGTGTTGACGGCGCGGGTGGGTACGCCGTCCGCACGGGCGATCTCCTCGCCGCCCCGGAACAGGGCCGCGCCCGCGGCGCCGTAGGTCACGGCGACGAGTGCGGCATCCGCCAGCTCCGGCATCAGCTCGCGCTCGGTCTCGTTCACGATGAACAGATCCACCCGCTCGAGCAGCGCGTCGGGGAGGGGCCGGGCGGGGGCGGCGTTGACGGCGACGAATCCTTCGGCGCGGGCGACCACGTTCTCGACGACGGACAGCGCGATCTCCAGCTGCAGCAGAACCGCCTCGTCCGGCGCGAAGGCGACGTCCTCGAGGGAGACGAGCTCGTTCGCGCCCGGGCACACCGCGATCTGGTTCTCGGCCTCGGCGTCCACGACGATCAGGGCGGTCCCGGTGGGTGCGGCGACCTGGCGGAGGTCGGTGGTGTCGACGCCGGCCCGACCAAGCTCCTCGCGCATCCAGGCGCCGTCGGCGTCTGCCCCCACTGCGCCCACCATCCGCACCCGGCCGCCCAGCTTCGCGGCCGCGACGGCCTGGTTGGCGCCCTTGCCGCCGAGGTCGCGGGAGAGCCGGCCCCCGGCGACCGTCTCCCCGGCGGTCGGGAGCCGGTCGACGAAGGCGGTGAGGTCGACGTTCGCGCTTCCAACGACGACGAGGGCGGGGGCGGGGAGGGCGTCCGGCTTGACGTTCATGAGAAAGAGTGTAAACGTTTACGCAGACCCGATTGCAAAGGAGCACCCCATGCCCGTCCCCGTCCTCCTCGACTGCGACCCCGGCCACGACGACGTCTTCGCCATCTGGCTGGCGGCCGGGAACGAGCGCATCGACCTCCGCGGCGTCACCACCGTCGGCGGCAACGGCTACCTGGAGCACACGACGCGGAATGCCCAGATCGCCCTCACGGTCGCGGGCGTGACCGGCGTGCCGGTCGCGGCGGGAGCCGACAAGCCGCTCCGCCGTGAGCTCACGCCGGGGGCCTGGATCCACGGCGACAACGCCCTCGGCGGACCCGTCCTCCCCGAGCCCACGGTCCCGCTGGATCCGCGGCATGCCGTCGACTTCCTCGCGGAGACCTTGAACGCGTCCGCGGAGCCGATCACGGTGATCCCCACGGGCCCCCTGACGAACATCGCCCTGCTCCTCCAGCAGCACCCGGAGGCCGCCCGCAAGATCAAGGAGATCATCTGGATGGGCGGATCGACAGGGCGCGGGAACGTCGGCGCCTACCCCGAGTTCAACGCCTGGGCCGACCCCGAGGCGGCCGCGGTCGTGTTCGCGTCCGGTCTGCCGCTCACCATGGTCGGACTCAACATCTCCCATCAGGCCCTCATCACCGAGGAGGTCGTGCAGCGGATCGCGGCGGTCGGCAACCGCACGGCCGCGTTCGGTGTCGAGCTGCTGCGCTTCTTCTCCGCGTCGTACGACCGGGCCGAGGGGATGCCGGAGGGGCCGCTGCACGACCCCATCACCGTCGCCATCGCGATCGACCGCGCCGTCGCCACCGTGCAGCGCTGCCACGTCGACATCGAGACGGCGGGCGAGTTCACGGCCGGGGCGACCTGCGTCGACCTCCACGACATGCTGGGCAAGGAGCCCAACGCCGACGTCGCGCTGACCCTGGACGTGCCGGCCTTCTGGGACCTGGTGACGGATGCCGTCGCAGCGCTGGCCTGACGATCACGCGCCCGGCGCGGGAGACGTCGACTCCGCCACGCGCAGAGTCGGCGTCACGCGCCGCAGGGCGTATGGCGTCTCCGGATCGTCCATCCGCCGTACGAGCGCTTCCACCGCTTCCGCGGCGAGCTCGTCGAACGGCTGGACCACGGTCGTGAGCCGCGGCTCGCACACGTCCGCCAGCATGGTGCCGTCGAACCCTGTGATGAGGATGTCGTCCGGGACGCGCAGGTTCGCGCGCTTCAACGCGGCGATCGCGCCCGCGGCGACCAGGTCGTCTCCCGCGACGATCCCGTCCGGAAGCGGACCGCGGGCCCGCAGCCGCGCGACGGCGGACTCTCCGAAGGAGAGAAGGTACTCGCCGAACACGTTCTCCTCGACCGGCAGCGACCGCGCGCGGACGATCGACTCGAACGCTGCGCGGCGCTCGCGGCCGACCGACGTCACGTCGTTGCCCGAGACGAGGACGATGCGAGAGGCGCCGCGGGAGGCCAGATGGTCGACGGCGAGCCCGATGCCATGATCGTTGTCCACCCCGACGAAGTCGGCATCGAGGTCCAGCACCCGCCGGTCGACCTGGACCAGCGGAAGCCGCTGGGCAGTGTCGGCGACGGCGTCGAAGGACAGCTCCGCGTCGGACGGAACGACGAAGACCCCCTCGACACGGCGCTCCACGAGCATGCGCAGGCGGGCGCGCTCGCGGTCGACATCGCCGTGCGAGTCCGCGATGACGAGATCGAACCCGCGACGCTGCAGGTGGTCCTCGAGCCGGTGGACGAGTTCGCCGTAGAACGGGTTGCTGATCACCGGGACGACGACGCCGATGGTCGCGCCCGTGCCCTCGCGCAGACCGCGGCCGATGAGGTTGACCCGGTAGCCGAGCTGCTCGGCCACGCGCGCCACATGCTCCGCGGTGGCTCCGGACACGCGCTCCTTGCCGTTCAGCGCGCGGGACACCGTGGCGATCGACACCCCGGCCGCGGCTGCCACATCGTGCAGCGTCACCGACGGCTTCCTCATCCGCACCTCGACTCCCGACGGGCACCGACATCGGCGCCTCGACTCCCAAGATAAGCCGCGCGTAAAGGATTACGCATTCCGGCGCCCCCGCACCGACACGAAGAAGTGAGTACGACATGCACACCACCGCCCTCCGGCCCCGGACGGCCGTCGCGCCCCTGATGGTCGCCCTCCTCGCGGCCTGCCTCGCGTTCCAGCTCAACGCGAGCATGCTCAGCCCGGCGCTGGTCACGATGGAGCGCGAACTCGACGCGACGGCCTCCGAGATCGCCGCCACCCAGACGGTGTTCTTCACCGCCGCCGCCCTCTTCACCCTCTTCCTCCCGCGGCTGGGCGACCTCATCGGACGGCGCCGGGTGCTCGTCGGCATGCTCGTGGTGATGGCGGTCGGCTGCGTGGTCGCAGCGCTCGCGACGAACGTCCCGATGCTCTTCGTCGGCCGCCTCATCCAGGGTGTCTCCGGTCCCGTCGTCCCGCTGTGCCTGATCATGCTGCGCGCGGCCGTCGCCGACCCGAAGATGTACGGCACCCTGCTCGGCGTCGTGACAGCCGTCAACGGCGGGATCGCCGGCGGCGACGCGCTGCTCGGCGGCTATCTCGCCACGAACCACGGTTTCGCCTCGATCTTCTGGACCATGGCCGGCGTCGCCGTGGTCGCGGCACTCGTCGTGCGCCTTCTCGCCCCGGAGACGATGGCGGAGGACCGCCCGCGCATGGACTGGTGGGGGTCGTTGCTCCTGGTCGTCTCCGTCGGATCGATGCTCGTCGCCCTCAACGAGCTCGGGAAGCTCGCCGAGGCGGATGTGCTCCTGGTGGTCGTGCTGGCCGTCGTCTCCGTGGTCTCCTTCCTCGCGTTCTGGAAGCTCGAGGGTGCGCTGCGGGACCCGCTCGTCTCGCCCGCCCAGTTGAAGCAGCGTGCCACCTGGGCGCTCTCCGCGACATCGTTGCTGACCCTCTCCGGGATCTTCGCGGTGATGAACGGCGTGGTCCCTGCGCTGGCGCAGGACACCGCGATGGGACTCGCGATGAGCGCGGAGGAGGTGTCGTTCTGGATCCTTATGCCGTACGCCCTCGCGGGCCTGCTGATGGGACCCCTCACCGGACGGCTCGCCGCGACCGTGGGCTACCGGGCGATGCTGCGGATCGGGCTGGTCGGCACGATCGTGGTGCTCGTGCTGATGGTCGCGAACGTCGGGACCTCGTCGCGGATCACCCTGCTCCTCCTCTCGGTCGCGGCCGGCATCACCTACGCCGGCATCGGCAACATCATGCTGAACGGCCTGGGGGTCGTGCTGTCGCCCACGGAGAAGCCGGGCTCCCTCCCCGGGCTGAACACCGGTGCGATCAACCTCGGGGCAGGGCTGAGCTTCGTCGTGATCTACGCGGCCCAGACGTCGTTCGGCGGCAGCGGGGACACGGCGGGTGGCTACGTCGCCGCGCTCCTCACCGGCGCCGTCGTGCTCGCCGGCGCGCTGACGTTCTCCCTCTTCATCCCGAAGCCCGTCCACGCCGAGCTGACCCGCTGAGGCGGCTCAGCTGAAGAGGATGAGGACGTAGACGGCGAAGGTCGCCAGGTGCGCCGCGCCGTGCATCGCGGTGACCCGCTTCGCCGCGAACGTCGTCACCGAGAGCAACAGCGTCACGGCCAGCATGAGGAGGTTCGCCGGTGATTCGGCGAGCACCACCTCCTGCCCGGTGAGCATGCCGATCAGGAGGACCGCCGGGATGGTCAGACCGACCGTCGACACGAGCGCGCCATGGCAGAGGTTGTTCACGCGCTGCGCCTCGCCGTTCAGGGCGGCGCGGATCGAGGTGATCGACTCGGGGAGGAACACGATGCCCGCGATCAGCAGCCCCGCCAGGGCGACCGGAGCGCCGAGCCGGCCGAGACCGTCGTCGAGCAGGGCCGCCATGTCGTGCGAGAGCAGCACGATCGGGACGACCGTGACGACGAGGAGCACGAGGCGGGTCAGCACCTCGACGCGGTGGGCCGCGAGCACCTCGCGGATGGGGGTCCGCGGTGCCGTCGCGCTCTCCGTCGCGCGGGCCCCCGCCCGCAGCCGCTCGTCCACCTCGGTGAAGTCGTCGGCCTGCGCACCCATCTGCCGGAACAGGAAGAACGCGTAGAGGGCGAGGGTGAGCAGGATGATCGGGATCTCCTGCCCGATCGTGTAGGCACCGCCGTCGCCGATGAGCCCGGGGAGGCCGAACGCCAGAGCGACGAGGACTACGAGCATCGACAGGTACGCGGACGTGCCGGTGCGGTTGTGCGCCATCCCCCGATGGCGGAGACCGCCGAGGAGGAGGGCCAGGCCGATCACGAGGTTGAGGATGATCATCGACACGGCCATGACCGAGTCGCGCGCGATCGTGGCGTGCTCGCCCGGTCCGAGCATGACGGCCGAGATGAGGATCACCTCGATCAGCACGATCGACAGCGTCAGCACCAGGGAGCCGTAGGGGTCGCCCAGTCGGTGGGCGAGGGACTCGGCCTGCTTCACGACGCCGAAGGCGCAGACGAGGATGACGGCGACGATCGCGAGGAGGGCGACGACCAGGAGCGGTCCGGGCACGGGTGGCGCGAGCAGCGGGTGCAGGGCGAGCAGGGCGGCGAACGCCCCCCACCCCAGGGCCACACGCAGGACGTCGGTGCGCGTGATGAACGACCGGATCATGACGGACTCCTTCATGAGTCAGTCGTCGTGTGCGGGTACTGCTCCCTCGTCCGCTGCTCCGGGTGCCGGAGACACCTCCAGGATACCCGCGCTCCCGGAACAGCGGCTGAGCAGAGCCGGACTCAGCCCTGCGGAGCGTCGTTCCAGGACCAGATGTCGTCGCCGCGCAGCACCGCGTCGGCCCCGCCGTCGCAGTAGATCGTCTGCCCCGCCATGTGGGTGTTGGCCGGGCTGGTCAGCCAGACGAGAAGCTCGGCGATGGAGGACGCCGGCTGGTGGTAGTTCAGTGGCATCGGCACGGCGGCGTCCACCATGGCCAGGCCCTCGGGCGAGTCGAGCAGGCCGGCCGTCATCGCCGTGGTGACGGTGCCGGGGGCGACGGCGTTCAGCGGGATGCCCGCTCCCGCCCACGCCGGAGTGACGCTCTCGCGACGGACCCAGCGCGACAGGGCGCGCTTGCTGGACGAGTAGTTGAGGAACCCGGCCTCGGGCGTCGCGGCCAGGCGGTCGCCGATCTCGATCGCGCGCGCCTCGTCGCCGGCGAGGGCGGCGTCGACGAGCTCGGGCGACACCGGCTGCAGCGAGGCCATCGACGACACCACGGCGGCGCGGGGTGCGTCGGCCAGGCTCAGCGTGGGCTGGAGCGCGGTCAGGAACTCGGTCACGCCGAAGAAGTTGATGGACATCGTCTTCGAGATCGGAGCCGAGATGCCGGCGCAGGCGATGACGGCGTCGATCCCGTCGTCTGCCGCCTCGACCACGGCGCTCGCCGCGGCCAGACGCCCCTCGTGAGTGGACAGATCTCCGTCGACCTCGACGCCGGCGAGGTCGACGCCGATGACGGTGTGGCCCTGAGAGCGGAGCAGCTCGGCGGTGGCGGCGCCGATGCCGGATGCTGATCCGGTGACGATATAGGTGCGGGTCATGAGGTTTCCTCCTTGATGGACACGACCGGCGGCGTGCCGGACAGTGCGGTGACGAAGCGGCCGAGCTGGCGGCGGAATCCGTCGATCTCGTCCGCTGACCAGCCTGCGAGCGCATCGCCGACCATGCGATGGCCGGCCTCGACCAGGCGCGCATAGGCCGTCCGGCCCGCGTCCGTCAGGCGCACCTCGACCGTGCGTCCCGAGCGCACGGGGTCGACGACGCCCTGCGTCGCCATGCGGGCGACGAGCTTCGACGTGGTCGGCCGCGACAGTGTCGCGTGCGCGGCCAGGTCGCCGAAGCCCATCGCACCGCCGTTCATCCCGAGCAGGTAGAGCGCGCGGATGGCGGACGGATCGAGGGCGACGTCGACGGCTTCCGCGACCTGCCGTTGCAGGTCGCTCTCACTCCATTCCGACACCACGCGGACGAGGGCCAGGTGGATGCCGGCGACGTCTTCGCCGGTGGTCATGGAACCAGGGTACGCCGCAAAGTTGCCTCAGGCAACAGTTGTGATGTATCCCGTACTGGTCGT
The DNA here is from genome assembly GCF_004794355.1 of Microbacterium sp. K36. NCBI lineage: Bacteria > Bacillati > Actinomycetota > Actinomycetes > Micrococcales > Microbacteriaceae > Microbacterium > Microbacterium sp. K36. Next base: position 35,461 of record NZ_SSDN01000056.1, read on the forward strand.
GTCCTCCGCGAGCGTGAAGAAGTGCCGACCGCCCGCGCGCCGCGCGCGCCGCCACCGTCGCTGCTGCCCGTCGGCGTAGTCGAGCACGATCCACGCGGGCGGGGGCGTGCCCTGCGGGCCGAGCACGAACGAGCACGCCCCGAGGCCGGGGGAGGCGAGCTCGGCGACGAAGCGGTCGTCACCGGGGGCGAACGGCGCCGTGTCATGGAGCTCCGCCGCCTGCAGCCGCAGCACGGTGTCAGCGTGCTCCTGGGTCTCCGTGCGGAGCCGGCGCCTCACGCGGCACCGCCCTGGCGTGCCGCCCACTCGCGGGTATCCCGGAGGTCCTGGGCGTCGAGGTAGGCGCGGATCACGTCCGCGGTCAGGCGGATCTGCGCCTCCGTGCCCATCGCCGCCTGCATGACGCCGATCGCGGGCGCCGGCTTGCTGTCCACTCGCTCGAGCGCCTCCCAGACGATGTCCTCACGGCCGCCGCGGCCGAGGGCGTGCGGCATCGAGGTGAACCCCGTCCTGCGCTGGTCAGTGGGTCGTGTCTCTGGCATGGGTGTTCCTCTCTCGGGGCGGATGGGCAGGCTCGCGCCGAGGGACGGGGGTCCCTCGCGGGGCGCACGTCGGACGGCGGGGTGGTCTCCCCGGGTCGGTGCGCGTGGTGCGGTGGCGCGCTCCGCAGGCGGCCCGGTGAGGGGTGTGCGGAGCGGTCGGCCTGGCCGGTTGCTGTCCTCCGACGGTATCACTTTATTTTGAGTCATTCAAAAGAAGTGCGAGAGCGTGCACCGCGACGCACGGGGTGCTGAGCGATTCCCGCGACCGTTTTTCTCCCGTTCAGCGGGAAATTTGACTTCCCTGTGCTTCCGGGTATGGTCGGGGGTTACGCCAGCCAGTCACAAAGGGGAAGCGCCATGTCAGGAAAGTCCACACCGGGTCGCGCAGGAAAGAAGGAGCCGCAGCTCTCGCTCAAGGAGAAGCGGGCGGCGAAGCGCGCGAAGAACGCCCCGGACGAGTTCCTCAAGCCTCGCAAGGGCGCGAAGAGCTGAGGGCTCCGGCCCGGTGGGGGTGGCGGTCCTCCGCTGCGCCCACCGGGGATACCGGGGCGACGGCGACCTGTCAACGGGCCTTGTCCTCAGCGCGGATTTGGCGCACTCTGGAGTCTCCGCCACGAGAGGAGCGCGTCATGTCGAACCCGGAAGCCTTCATGTACCCGGATGAGCCCTTGCTGTCGGAGGAGGCTCTGCGGCTCGCGGAGGAGGACGCCGAGTCCGACGAGGAACCGTCCCGCGAGGGCGTCGCGGCACACCTCGCCGAACGGGGCGGCGACGACCCGGATGCTCTTCAGGACGTGCCCGCCGGTGGCGCCGGTGCGGACGCCGGGGCCGGAAACGCGGCGCGTGTCGACCCGGCGTCGAAGAACCCGCCCGAACCCGCCTACGAGTCGACCCACAGCAAGGAGCCGGGCGTCGGTCCGCGGCACGAAGGAGACTGAGCCGCGGCTCAGCGGAAGATCCGGCTGATCCCGCTCTCGACCTGCGCGAGCTGGATGAACACGAGACCCCGCCAGAGCGGACGCAGCGGTGCCCGCAGCACCCGTCGCACCGGACCGCGGGGCCTGGTCTCCCACGTCATCGTCGCGCGGAGCTGCGTCCCGCCTGCGGCCGGTTCGAGTGCCATCGTGAGGACGCGCGGATTCGCACGGGGCGCGTCGGGGTACTCGAAGCGCCAGGTGAGCGCCCCGGACTCCTCCTCCTCCCGCATCACGCAGAGGCGATGGAACTCGGGTTTGCGACGAAGGGGTCGTCCGTCCGGGGCCGTCGCCGGGGCGAACGCCTCCCAGGGGCCGTCCTCCCCGGCGGGGAGGACGGCCGCGACGCTCTGCTCCCACTCCGGGAGCCGTTCGGCGTCGGCGAGCACCGCCCGGACCTCGGCTTCCGCGGCCGGCACGAACATCGAGCGGGACCCCGTGATCCCCCTGGCCGCCGGCTTTCGGCCCGGCCGTGGGGAGCGCGCGGTGCCCTCGACCTCGTCGAGCTGCGCCGTGAGGTCGTCTTCCGTGACTGCGAGCCGACCGAGGATGGCGGCGATCAGGCCGCTGGGTTCGCCGAGAAGGGCCCGAAGCACGGCGGCGGAGTCCCCGCGGCGACCTCCCTGGGACGCGGCTCGGAGCACCGCGAGGGCACGCTCGGTCCAGTCGTAGCCGTCCGTCTCGTGGAAGATGATGCGACCCGGACCCACCGCCGGGGCGTCGATCCCCATGGCGAGGAGCTGCCCCGCGTGCTGCGCCTCGACGGCGGCCCGGGCGGCATCGAGGCCGATCCCGGCCCGCCGGAGCACCTGCCCGCCGGTGTCGGCGTCGATCGTGAGCGCGAGCAGCAGATGATCGATGTCCGCGTCATGCACGCCGAGGCGCGACGCCTCCTCCATCGCCGCGAGCGACAGCGTGTGCATGGTGGCGGCCGCCTGCGTGAAGCGACTCATGCGTTCCTCCGCGGCACCGGGATGGTGGGGTCGATGCGGCGGCTGTGCTTCTTGTGCACGGCCTGCCTCGTCACACCGAGGGCGTCTGCGATGGCCTGCCAGCTCATCCCGGCGCGGAGCGCGGCCTCCACCTGACGCAGCTCGAGCGCGTCGGCGAGCGTCCGGAGGGAGGCCACGGCGCGCAGGCCGGCGCGCGGATCGGTCGTGTCCGCCGCGGTGCGGGCGATGTCGAGGGACTCCATGCTGTCAACCTAGGTTGCTGAGGTGCGGATTGTCAACCGGGGTTGCTCGAAGGGTCGCTCGAACCGTCTGAGGCGGCCGATCAGAGCACCTGTTCAGAAGCTCCCTCGCGCACGATGCGTCGCTCGTGCCACTTCCAGGTCACCACGCCGACGAGCCCCCATGCGGCACCGACCACGATCGCCGTCAGCATCTCGCTGCCCGCAGCAGCGAGACTTCCGGATTCGATGAAGGACCGTGCCGCGGTCGTCACATGGGTCAACGGAAGAACGCCCGCCAGCGCTTCGAGCGGCGCCGGGAAGAGCGTGACGGGTGCGATCACCCCGCATACGAGCGGGAGCGCGTAGCCAGCGACGTTCGAGGCGACGAGCGGGTCGCGCATTCCGAGCCCGAGGCCTCCGATGAAGACACCGAGGCCTGCACTGGCGACCACAGCCGTTGCCACGAAGAGAGGGATCTGCAACCAGACCGCTGGCGCGATGGACGCCCGCGACAAGAGAAGGATGGCGTACGACGATGCGATTCCGGTTACCACGCCGATCAGCACGGGTACGGACAGCCGCCCGAGCCACAGCGACGTGTTCGCGCGGGGCGAGAGAAGGAGGAACGCTCTCGTTCCCTCGAAACGATCGGTGACCACAAGAGTGCTCACCGTCACCGTGGCAGCGATCGCTCCGGAGGCGAGAGACGCCGCCAGGGCGTCGCCGGGCCGGAGGCTCGTCGTCCCGCCGGAGGCGAGCAAGAGGTAGAACAGCGCGGTGAGGAAAGGGACCACCACGAGCCCGACCAGGAAAGTGATCGGGGATCGTGTCTCCGGCAGAGACACGTAAGAGACCCGGGCTCCCACTGCGAATGCGCCCCTCACGAGACGGCCAGCGTTCCGTTGACGCGGGCGCGCGTGATCGCCGCGCGCAGTCCCACACCGGCCAGCACCACCCACACACAGCTCACGGCGACCGAGAGCCCGCCCCATGCCACTGCAGCACTGACGGATTCTGCGTGGCCGGCGAGAACCGCGCTGGTGAGCGGGTGCACCAGGGCGACGGGTGCGAGCCAACCGGGGAGCTCCGCGAATGGCACGACGATTCCGATGAGCATCCACACTGGAACCAGGATGAGGGGTTCGAGTGCGGAGGCGGAGGGGTTCACGACGAACAAGGAGGACAGCAGCGCTGCTGATCCGATGCAAGCGATGAGTGCCACCAGCACGCCGATCGCCGATTCGATCGTCAGTTCGAGCTCATGCGAGATCACGAATTGGATGAGCATTGCGAACGGAATCCCCACCATCCCGATGAGCGCCGCAGACGCGGTCAAGGCTCCGAAGACGACTCCAGGCCGGTGCACGCTCAGAACGTGCGATTCCAGAGTGCCCTGGAATCGCTGATACATGATGAGTCCCGCTGCCGTGGTCGTGGTTGCCCAGACGCCGGCCGTCGACGCGTCCAGCCACGTGAGCGGCGCTAGCGGGGCGCCGACGTTCATCGCGCCGAGTCCCCGCAGCAGGAGGAAGCTCACCGGAGCGAGCAATGCCGTCTGCATGAAGAACGGCACCCGCAGCAATTGCCGGGCGTGGAAGCCTGCAAGAGCGAAGAACACGCGCATCACTCGTCGCCCGGATTCTCTGCCGGGACGCGGCTCCTCGCCAGAAACGCGAGGTAGGACTCTTCCAAGCTCGGCCTGCGCAGCCCCAGTGGCTCGAGGTTCAGCCGCTGCGCGAACGAGGAGTGCGGGTCGATGTCGGACCATGCGACGTCCACATTCCACCCCCCGTAGGTCTGCGTGGTGAGCACTTCCACGACACCCTCGACGCTCCTCAGCGTCGCCTCGACCTCGTCGGAGAAGGTGAGCGTCCGGTAGCTGGTCACTCCTGTCAGCCCTGCGGCGGAGGCGATGTCTTCCACGCTGCCCTCGACGGCGATGCGCCCCGTGTCGATGACAGCGATGCGATCCGCGAGTTCTTCCGCTTCCTGCATGTAGTGGGTGGTGAGGAGCACTCCCGTGCCGGCCTCACGGAGACCTCGGACGAGGGCCCGCAACTCCCGGGCCCCTTCAGCGTCGATGCCGATGGATGGTTCGTCGAGCAGGATCAACTCCGGCTCACACAGGACCGCACGGGCGATGTGCAAGCGTTGCCGCATTCCGCGCGAGAACTGCTCGACCCGGTCCTTGCTCCGCTCGCCCAGCCCGACCATCTCCAGAGCATCGGAGATCCGCCGATCACGCTTCCTCCGGGGGACGCCTTGCAGCTCTGCGAAGAAGCGAAGGTTATCTGTGGCGGATGCTCTCATATAGAACCCGCGGTCACCGCCGAGCACCAGACTCATACGAGCACGGACATGCCGGTAGTGCGTCGTGACGTCCATCCCGCGAAAGAGAATCCGCCCATTCGTGGGCGTCAGCAGAGTGGCGATCATCTTGATCAGCGTCGTCTTGCCTGCACCGTTGGGGCCCAGATAGGTGACGATCTCCCCTGATCGGATCTCCCCGGAGATACCCCGCACGGCCTCCACTTCGTCGGCGCCGCGGGAGTAGGTCCTCGTGACGTTCTCCAGCGTGACGAGGGCCGCGCCCGAGCCGGTCACCAGTCTTCTCCTTCGATCCACGCCTTCAGCCCCACCGGGTCATCCTGCAGGGATTCGTAAACGGTCTGAGCCATCTCGTTCTCACCTCGCTCGTGGTGAATCGCAATGAGGAGCTTTCTCGTCGACGTGACCTGCGTAACCGCCCCATCACGACAAACGATTCGCTCTGCTTGCTGTACGAGGTCGAGCGCCTGTGCCAGCTCCTTCGCTTGGAAGGCGATGTAGCCGCAGAGGATCATCGCCTCGGTTCCGGAGCCGCGGTCATCATCGAGCGCCCACTCCATATGCTGCTGGGCCATTCGGTGGGCCGCGCTGACGTCGCCGCTCATCGCTTCGAGCTGTATGAGGTTGACTCCTGCCTGAGCCAGGTACCTGTTGCGTTCGTCCTCCCCGACTCGTTGCAGACCGGTCGCGCTGAGCTTCTCCTTTGCTTCTTCTATCGAAGCTCGGGCTCTGACGGCATCGCGGCGTTTCGTCCAGACAAGCCCGCGGAGGTTCTCTCCCACACCGAGCATGACGTCACTGTCGCCGCGGCTGATCTGACGTTCCTCGGTGAGTTCGTTGATTGCGTCGGCTCGTGCATCCAGAACCGCTTCGCCGGTTTCGAGGTCATCGGCCCGTTTGATGAGCCACGCCGCTTTGCGGATGAGGGCCATGCTCCACAGGAATGGGCCCGTCGCGTATCTGGAGGACAGTTCAAAAGCCTCTCCCGCGCGATCGTCCCCCACCCCCGACAACGCCGACGCCGCATAAGTCAATGCGCTGCCGCCATGCTTCTCTGCCTCCTCGATGATCCTGGGGGCCACCTTCGCTGCAAGGTCCCACTGGCCTGCGAAGTTGATAGCGGCGTCGAGATGAGCCTCGGCGCCCTTCCACAGGGGGTTTCCTTGAGCGATGCTGCGATGCATCGATTCTGGCGTGGCCTCCTTGAGGTACTCATCCACGTTGATCCCCACCGCGACTGCGACTGCGTCCAAGTACCGCTTGGGATCGTCCGAGGCGCGAACGCCGAGGTCGGATGCGTAGTTTGGCGCGAGCAGGCTTCGTCGGACTGGAATGTATGGAAAAGACGCCAGTGTGGCTCGTTCGCGCATGGGAGCCGGGAGCCGCTCAGCGTCGAGGAGATCTCGCGCGAGCCGTGTGATCGGATTCAAGCCGTTCCTTGTCATTCCGCGCACCTTTCAAAGGCCACGCTGCTATCAATGAGGCACACAAAGGGGCGGTGAGCGCAGAGAACTGCCTCACCGCCCCTGCCCGGTGGGACCGGGTGCGTTCCACTTAGCCGCCGTGGTTCCAGGTGAACGTGATGGTGCTCACGAACTCAGGGACGCTGTTCTTGACTTCGGTCGCAATGCTCTCGATGTGAGTCATTCTGCACTTCCTTTCACGCCGCGAACGGGCGGAACCCCCCCACCCGCAGCCTCCGGTCCATCAATGAACCGTCAGCATACATCACTGTTCAGGAGCCATTCGGAACCAGTTCTCCTCGCCGGGGTCCTCGAGACTATGACGCGATTCTTGGGGAGCGTTGGGCAGCTTCCGCGCCCGATCAGTGGTCGGTCGCCAACAGCATGCGCTGCTGCCGACGCTCGCACATCGCCGCTCTCTCCGGTGTAGCGGTCGTCCTGCTCGTCGCTGCGGGCGGGCGAAGTGCGGCCTGGGGCAAGTGTGGCGCGGTCCCGCCACGTGAACTCCGGTGGCGGCCGATCGCTACTCGGCCGTCAGTCGGCTGATGGGGCAGACCCGTCCTCCGGACGTGGGCTTGGTGGGCAGGCGGCGGCGGTTCACGTCGAGCCCTTCATCGAGCACCGTCAGCTCCGGGTCGCTCAGCACGGCGACGGCGGCGGAGAGTCCCGCGATGACGAGCTTCTCCCCGGGGCAGCGGTGACCGGTGGCGACGTCGCCACCGCCCTGGGGGACGAAGGTCGTGATCTCCTCGTAGTCGTCCACGTCGGTGAATCGCTCGGGGGCGAACCGCTCCGGGTGCGACCACGACCGCTCGTCGGTGTTCGTGCCGAGGATGTCGAGGACGACCCGGCCGCCCTCCGGGACCGTGACGCCGTCGATCTCGACCTCGGCGATGGTGCGACCAGGCAGCATCGGCACGAACAGTCCGGTCCGCCGCACCTCCTGCGCGAACATCGTCGCGAGCGTTCCACCCACGAGCGATCCCCGCTCGGCGGTCTCGGCCGCGATCCGCGTACGCCACTCGGGGCGGTCGTGCAGCTGTTTCGCGGCGAAAGCCACGAAACGCGCGGCGGCGATCATGGGACGGATGCTGTTCTGCAGCTCGACCCCGGCGACCCGGGCAGGCAGCAGCTCGCCGTTCTCGTCGCGATGCGCGGCCCACAGGGCGAGCGCCGTGCCCTCCGGCGCCGCCAGATCGCCGGCACGGACCGCTTCGATGAGGCGATGCGCATGCCGGTCCGAGAAGATCCGGTTCGCGAAGGCCTCGACGTAGGCGGGGGAGTAGGGGGCGCCGAACCCGTCGACGATCTGCGCGAGGCGCGCGGCCCAGCGGGTCTGCGCCGCCGCGGTCCCCGGCAGTCCGGCCCAGCGCATCATGGCGCGCCCGAAGGCGCCGACGGCCGCGTCGTAGGCGCTGCGGGTGCCGCCGGCGCGCCAGTCTTCACGCTCGGCCGCCCATTCCCGTTCGAGGAACGGTGTGAGCCGTTCGACCTGCGCATCCTCGTACGCGGCTTCAACGAAGGTGGCCTTGCGGCGGCGGTGGGCGGTGCCGTCGAGCGCGTGCACGGACCCGTGCCCGAACAGGGGCTCGCGGACGATCCCCGGCATGGCGCCGGCGCGGGCGATGCGGCTCTCGTCGTAGAACAGCTCCACCCCCTCGGCACCGCGGACGAAGGCCGCCGGGTGCCCGAGGAGGCGCATCGGGGCCGACCGGGCGCCGGGGCGGGCTCGGCGCCAGATGCGCTCGCCGAAGTCGTAGCCGTGGGTGAGCAGCGACGGCGAGTCCTCGTGCAGGACCGCGTCGACACCGTCGGACAGTCGGGAAGTCAGTCGCTGAAGCATGATCCGACCCTGACACGGGATCTCGACGGGGCCCAGGGGGAAGCATCCTCGAGACGTTTGTGCTAACCGGGACGGTCGGTGTCGCCGATGTCAAGCACCTGCCCGAGCGAAGTTCGCGGCGCGCAGGATGGAGGCAGAACGGAGGAACCATGGCCACCAACACCCGCGACCTGACGTGCACCACCCATGACGTGTTCCGCGTGCTGGCGAACGGCTGGCTCTACCCCGCGTGGGTGGTCGGCGCCTCCCGCATGCGCGACGTCGACGACTCCTGGCCGGCGGCGGGCGCCCAGCTGCACCATTCGGTCGGCACGTGGCCCGCGCTCCTGGACGACACGACCGAGCTGGTGGAGTGGCACCCGCCGCACCGTGCGGTCATGCGGGCCCGCGGTTGGCCGGTGGGCGAGGCGCAGGTGACGATCCGTGCGCGCACGACCCCGACGGGGTGCCAGGTGCGCATCGACGAGGAGCCGGTCAAGGGCCCGGCGACGATCCTGCCCCGGTTCCTGACCACGCCGATGCTCCGCTGGCGGAATGCGGAGACGCTGCACCGTCTCGGCTACCTCGCCGAGGGCCGCGCGTCATGACACGCGTTCAGCGCGTCGGCGCCATCGCGGCCGCGACGGCCGCCTCCACATGCAGGGCGGTCGTCGGGAACACCGGCACCGATGTATCCGCCGCGGAGACGAGGAGCTCGATCTCCGTGCACCCGAGGATCACGCCGTCCACGCCGCGGGCGATGAGCCGGTCGATGACCTCGACGTAGCGACGGCGCGACTCGTCGAGGATGATCCCGTGGACGAGCTCGTCGTAGATGACCGCGTGCACCACGCGGCGGTCGTCCGCCTCCGGCACGAGGGTCTCGATGCCGCGAGCGGCGAGGCGTGCGATGTAGAACGGCCGCTCCATCGTGAAGGCGGTGCCCAGCAGCCCGACCCGACCGAGCCCCGCGTCGGTCACCGCGGCGGCCGTCGCGTCCGCGATGTGGAGGAACGGGATGTCGACGGCGGCAGCTATGCGGTCGGCGACCAGGTGCATGGTGTTCGTCGCGAGGACGAGCAGTTCGGCGCCGGCGGTCTGAAGCGCCTGTGCGCGGGCGGCGAGGAGTCCGGCGGCGGCGTCCCAGTCGTCGTGAGCCTGCATCGCCTCGATGTCGGCGAAGTCGAGGGAGTCGAGCAGGATGCGGGCGGAGTGGTGTCCGCCGCGCAGGGCGCGGACGCGTTCGTTGGCCAGGCGGTACCACTCCAGCGACGACTCCCAGCTCATGCCGCCGAGCACGCCGATGGTCTTCATCGGGTCACGCCCCCGCCCGCATGAACTCCTCGGCGGCGCGCACCTGCTCCGCGGACGGACGGATGCCGGTGTACAGGACGAACTGCTCCAGTGCCTGTCGCGTCGCGACCTCGGCGCCCGTGATCACCGTCTTGCCCGCGGCCCGCCCGGCGGCGATGAGCGGCGTCTCGGCGGGCAGGGCGACGACGTCGAACACGACGACGGCGGCGGCGATGGCCTGTTCCGGGAAGGCGAGCGCGTCCGCCTCCGCGCCCCCGGCCATCCCGATCGGGGTGACGTTCACGAGCACGTCGGCCGTCGCGTCTCCGACCTCCGCACGCCAGGCGAAGCCGTACAGCTCGGCGAGGGCACGGCCCGCGGACTCGTTCCGGGCGACGAGCGTCACATGCGTGAAGCCGGCGTCGCGGAACGCGGCTGCCGTTGCCTTCGCCATGCCGCCCGAGCCGCGGAGGAGGACGGAGGACGCGGGGTCGAGGTCGTTCTCCGCGATCAGCTGCGCGATCGCCGCATAGTCGGTGTTGTGGGCCGTGAGCACGCCGTCGTCGTTCACGATCGTGTTGACGGAGTCGATGGCCTGCGCCGAGGGGTCCATGCGGTCGACGAGCGCGATGACGTCCTCTTTATAGGGCATCGAGATCGCGCACCCGCGGATGCCGAGACCGCGCACACCCGCGATGGCCTGCGCCAGGTCGGTCGGGGCGAAGGCCTTGTAGATCCAGTTCAGACCGAGGGCCTCGTACAGGTGATTGTGGAAGCGCGTGCCGTTGTTGCTCGGCCGTGCGGACAGCGAGATGCAGAGCGTCATGTCCTTGTTCAGCATGGTCACCGAATCAGGCTACCGCCGCATCTGTCAAGGTCCATGGCGCCGGATCATGTCCTCCCCTATGGTGAAAGTGCATGCAAGGGGATCGATCGTCTACGCCTCTCCCCAGGAGGCGGAGGCCCTCCCCACGGGCCGGACGATCCGTGCATGCGATTGGGCCCTCTCGAGTAGTTCAGTCCCCAATGGACTCCTCGAGAGGGCCGCTCTCCGGCTAGCCGCCACGAAGTTTTTCAGATTTGTCCCCCAAAAGGGGGACAAGAAGCTCGCGGAGGGGTTAGGCTGTTTCTGACGCACCCTCCGGTCGTCTTCGGCCCTCATCGCTCCCCCCGCGGTGAGGGCCACACCATTTTCCGGGCGCGTCCGCTCATGCAACATTTGGATTACCTTCTCGCAACGGCTATTCCGCCGGGGGTCCCCTCCACTAGCGTTAGCGATGTCGGTGCACCCCTGCGTCGGCTTCTACATCAGCAGAACAGGCAGTACATGAGCACCCAGGGCACGGTCAAGTGGTTCAACTCGGAGAAGGGCTTCGGCTTCATCTCCCCCGACGACGGAGGCGCTGACGTCTTCGCGCACTACTCCGCCATCCAGTCATCCGGCTACCGCTCTCTCGAAGAGAACCAGCGGGTCGAGTTCGATGTGGCGCAGGGTCCCAAGGGCCTGCAGGCAGAGAACATCCGCCCCGTCTGAGGCGGAAGCAACACCGGGAACTCCCCGTCGGAATCACGCGCAGGCGCTGACCCGGCGGGGAGTTTCGTCTTCCTGACGGCCTGGGGCCGGTCAGGGCAGCAGGAGTGCGCGCAGCTCGTCGACGCTCGTGACGCGGAACGCCGCGTCGTCGCCCTCGTGCGGGTCGCTGAATCCCCAGCCCACGAAGATCACCGGCACGCCGTTGGCGAGACCGCCCTCGACGTCGTGGTGCCGGTCGCCCACGAGGACCGGGCGGGAGGTGTCGGCACCGAGCGCGCGCAGCCGTCGCAGCGCCTCGGCCACGATGTCCGTCTTGGACGCGAGCGTGGCCTCGTCCGGCGTGGCGCCCACGGTCGTGAGGAACGACGGCCGGAGTCCGAAGTGATCGACCAGGGCGTCGACCTGATTCTCGGGCTTCGAGCTCGCCGTCGCCTGGGGGACGCCGGCCGCGTGCAGGTCATGGATCAGCTCGGCGACCCCCGGATACGTCTGCACGTCGGTCGTGTACCCGTCGGCTTTGCCGAGGGTGCGGTAGAACGCCACGGCCTCGGTCGACTGCTCCGGCGTCATCCCAGCCTGGTCCTGGAAGGACTGGAACATGGGAGGGCCGATCCAGTGCACGAGCTCCTCGCGCGTCGGCGCCGGGTGGCCGAAGTGCGTCAGGGCGATGTTCAGGCGACGCAGGATCCCGACCGAGGCGTCGACGATGGTCCCGTCGACGTCCCAGAGCACACACGAGTAAGGCGAAGAGGGCATGCCTCCAGCCTAGGGTCCCGCGAACGGGTGCCCGCCCGTCCTGCACAGGTGTGCACGAAACGGGTTCATCCACCGAACGCGGGAAGGCCCTTCACGCCGATCTAGAGTCGTGACAGCGGCGGGATCACGGGTGAGAATGGGGGCATGTACGTGTCGGTGGAAGTCATCACGATGCTGGCGACGGCCGCGACGACTCTCGTCGCGATCATCAGCGGATTCGGCTGGATGATCGGTCGGATGGACACGCGGTTCGCCGCGATCGACGCGAGGTTCGCGATCCAGGACGCGAAGTTCGACCGGATCGAGCACGAGCTCACCGAGGTGAAGATCGCGATCGCACGGCTGGAGGGTCCGCGGCCGCGCCTGGTCTCGACGCGCTGAGGTCAGAAGAGGCGGGGGATGCCCGATTCGATGCCCTTCATGTCGTCGTAGTCGAGCACGAGGCAGCGGATGCCGCGATCCTCGGCGAGGACGCGGGCCTGCGGCTTGATCTCCTGGGCGGCGAACACGCCCTGCACCGGGGCGAGGTGGGGGTCGCGACCCAGGAGCTCGAGGTAGCGGGTGAGCTGCTCGACGCCGTCGATGTCGCCGCGGCGCTTGACCTCGACCGCGATCGCCACGCCGTCGGCGTCGCGCACGAGCAGGTCGACCGGGCCGATGGCCGTGGGGTACTCGCGACGGACCAGGGTGGCACCCTCGGCGACGCGGTCCACCTGTTCCGCGAGCAGGCGCTGCAGGTCGGCCTCGACGCCGTCCTTCTGCAGGCCGGGGTCGATCCCGAGCTCGTGGCTGGAGTCGTGGATGACCTCGTAGATCTGCACGCGGAGGGCATCGCCGGTCTTCTTGTGGGTCACGCGCCACACCTCGACGACGCCGGCGCCGGCCTCCTCCTCGCCCGGTTCCTCGGTCGCCAGCACACACGGCGGGCTCATCCAGTTCAGCGGCTTGTAGCTGCCGCCGTCGGAGTGCACGAGCAGACTCCCGTCACCCTTATGCACGAGCAGCCGGGTGGCGAGCGGAAGATGGGCGTTGAGTCGGCCGGTGTAGTCGACCGAGCAGCGGGCGATGACGAGACGCACCCGACGAGCCTACTTCGTCGTCGCCGGTCACGCGCTCAGAGGAACGCGTCGAAGAGTCCGAGCTCGGTCGCGGCGGAGCGGGCGATGAGGAAGCCGATGATGCCGATGATCCACGCCGTGTTTTCCGCGCCCGTCCGCTCCATCCAGGCGGCGAAGCGTTCCAGCGGACGCTGCACGAGCGGGGCCGCCACCAGTCGCAGCACGAGGAGCACGAGCGCCGGGGCGATCATCAGCGCGCAGTACCCGGCCAGGGAGAGCACCCGGAGCGGCGTGTCGACGCCGGCGTCCGCGAGCATCGTCATCGCCACGATGTACGGGAGCATCGTCGCGACCTCCACGAGCCCCGCGGCGATGGCGACGGCCATGACCGCGAATCCCCGAGTCTGCGGGTCGAGCAGGCGTTCCCGCCACCGAGCGATCCGACCGGGACGCGGTGCGGTCGTCGCGGCGGCGGTCGAGGGAACGGGTGGGCGTGCCGGGGGGATCGACCCGGACAGCGGTTCGCTGCCCGGCACACTGGGGCTGGTGGCCGCGGGCGCTCCGACCGGCGCCGCTTCCGCAGGCTTCGTCGGCATCACGAAGGCGGTGACGAGCAGGGCGGCGCCGACGACGAGACGGGTGATCATGCCCACGGGAGAGCTCAGGAAGTCGGAGGCGACGTCGACGAGGTTCACCAGGCCCCAGAGGAAGAGGAGGCCGACCACGAGATAGAACACCGCGATCGTCGCGAGGTAGAGGAGGATCCGCCCGGCGCGCACGCGTCCGGGGTGCAGGAGGAGGAAGACCGGGATGAGCAGCGTCCCGACGCTCAGACCGTCGATGAGCGCGAGCACGGCGAGGGAGAGGGGCAGTGGCAGCCCGCCGAAGAGTTCCATGCGTCCACGATCCCGGCGGCACGCCGAGCGCGGATCGGGCGAAAGTCGGGGTCGTCCGGAAGCCCTCATCCTTTGGTCGGATGCGACGCCGTCCGCGCCGTGGTTGCATGAGGGCATGCACGATCCCGCCGACGGAAGGCCCGCCGCCTGGTACCGGGGGCATCGGTGGTGGGTGGACCCGTTGGCCATGGCCGCCCTCGCGACGGTCATGGCGGCTCTCGGGTTCCACGGCCTCTGGGGGCCCTTCTCCCTGCTGCCTGAGGACGTCTCGCCGTGGTGGGCGCTGGTCCTCGCGATCCCGGCCTGCGCTCTGGCCCTCGGCAAGCGCCGTCGTCCGTGGACCGTGCTCGCCCTCGTCGCCGTGCTCTTCGTCGCGGACCTGCTCACGGTCGGCGGCGTCGGAACCCTCGTGGTCCTGCTGGACGTGCTGTGGACGGCGGCCTTCCGCGCCGGCCCACGCGGGCGCCGCGTGCTGCTCGTGCTCCTGGGCGTGGCGACCGTCGCCCTCTTCCTCGGGGCCCTGCTCTCCTCGGCGGCGGCACCCGCCGTCGCGGTGCTGTTCGCGGTGCAGTTCGGCGCCATCTTCGGAACGGACTACTGGTGGGCGGTGGCGGTGTCGCAGGCGCACGAGCTGGCCGACCTGCATCGTCAGCGTGCGGAGGACGCCGCAGCCACCGCCGCCCGAGACCGGGCGCAGGCCGTGCAGCGCGAGCGCGAGGCGATGGCGCGCGAACTGCACGACGTGGTGGCCGGGCACGTGATGGCCATGGCCATCCGGGCGGAGGCGGCGCTCGCCGCGCCCCCGACGCGGGCGGACGATCGCGCCGCTCTGCAGGCCGTGCGCGATGCCGGGCTGGACGCGCACGGAGCCCTGCGCACCATGATCGGGGTGCTGCGCCGCGGCGACGGGGCGCTCGCGCCGACCCCGGGATGGGCCGACCTCGAGGGCCTCGCGGCGGAGGCCCGACGCTCGGGCTTGGACGTGCGCCTCGCCGTCGAGGACCCGGGTGCGCTCGGCGGCGGCGGCGAGCAGGCGGTCGTGCGGGTGGTGCGCGAGGCACTGGGCAACTGTGTCCGCCATGCCAACGGTGCCGTGGTCGAGGTGACCATCGGCCCGGTCGACGCGCAGGCCCGCGTCGCGGTGCGGTCGCGGGGCGGCACACCGACCGCGACCGCCGGACAGGATGGCGAGGGGTGGGGGCTGCAGATGCTGCGGGAGCGCGTCACCGCCCTCGGCGGGACGTTCCGGGCCGGTCCGGAGGCCGACGGCTGGCTGGTCGAGGCCCGACTGCCGGCAGGGGCCCGGGCATGACCGTTCCGACCGTGCTGCTCGCCGACGACCACGGCGCGATCAGGGCCGGCCTGCGCATCATGCTGGAGACGCACGACATCACTGTCGTCGGGGAGGCTGCCGACGGCGAGGTGGCCGTGCGCAATGCCGCAGCGCTCCGGCCGGATGTCGTCCTCATGGATCTGCGCATGCCAGGACGCGACGGGGTCTCCGCCACCCGCGAGATCGTCGAGCGCGGACTGGGGGATGTGCTCGTCTTGACGAGCTTCGACGAGGACGAGCTCGTGCTCGCCGCGATCCGGGCGGGAGCGGTCGGATTCCTCCTGAAGACCGTCGACGCGCCGACTCTCGTCCAGGCGGTGCGCGCCGTCGCCGTCGGAGACGGGGCGCTGGACCCGCGGGTCACCCGCCGCGCGCTCGCCGCCGTGGCGGCGTCCGCTCCGGAGCCCACGCCTATGACGACGTTCGCGCTGCCGGAGCTGACGCCCCGGGAGCACGACGTCCTCGACGGGATCCTGCAGGGGTGGTCGAACGCCCAGCTCGCCGCGCGCCTGCGGATCTCCGTCCCGACGGTGAAGACGCACGTCTCGAACGTCCTCACCAAGCTCGGCGCGCGCAGCCGGTCGCACGCGGCTGCGCTCGTCCGGGGGGTCGAGGACTGAGTCAGCGCTCGACGGTCGGAACCGCCGGAGCCTTCTCCTCCGCGCGCAGCGGTCGGGCGGCGCCGGAGAACAGGCCGGAGAGCACGACGAGCGCGACGAGGATGAAGAGCGTGTTGAGCAGTCCGATGTGCTCGCTGATGACCCCGAGCACCGGCGGGCCGCCGAGGAACGCCACGTAGCCGATGGTCGCCGCCGCGCTCACCCGCGCGGCGGCCTTGGCCGGGTCGTCCGCCGCGGCCGACATGCCGAGGGGGAAGCCGAGCGACGCACCGATGCCCCACAGCGCCGCGCCGACGAGGACCAGCGGCAGCGTGGGCGCGAGGATGAACAGCAGGATCCCGGTGGCGGCGGTCGCGGCCAGGATGCGCAGCACCAGCACCCGGCCGAAGCGGTCGACCAGCGGTCCGCCGAAGAGGCGCACCACCGTCATGCCGACGGAGAACACCGCCAGGGCGACGGCGCCTGTGCCCTCCGCGAAGCCGTGCCCCTGCTCCGTGCCCAGGGCGATCCAGTCGTTGGCTCCGCCCTCTGCGAAGGACATACCGAGCATGACGGTCCCCAGCAGATACGTGCGCGGCTCGCGCCAGGCTTCGAGCGCCGTGTGCATCCGCTGGCGGAACGGAGGCTTCTCGTGGTCCTCGGGGTCGAGCGCGGCCTCGCGCACGGGCACCTGGAAGAAGCAGACGACGGCGATCACGGCGATGAGGACGCCCATCGACACCGCGTGCGTGCCGACGTCGACCTTGAGGGCCGCGGCGAGGGCGCCGATGCCGGCGCCGAGCACGGTGCCGAAACTGAAGAACGCGTGGAAGACCGGCAGGATCGTGCGGCCCATCTGCTGTTCGATGGCGGTGGCCTCGACGTTCATCATCACGTCGACGCAGCCGTTGCCGAAGCCGAAGAGCACCATGCCGATGAGGACGACAGGCACCGACCCGAAGACGGTCGCGCCGAGGCCGACGAGGGCGATGCCCGAGGCGAACGTGAGCATCGCCAGGAGCATGCCGCGCCGCGCACCGGTCCGCGCCATGACGGCGGGGCTCGTCGAGATGCCGAGGATGGACGCCACGCCCATGCCCAGGAGGATCAGGCCGACCTGCGCGTTGTCGAGGTCGAGCGCCTCCTTGATCCCCGGCACGCGGGAGGCCCAGGTCGCGATCGAGAGTCCGCTGGCGAGAAAGATGGCGAAGATCGCGGTGCGCCAGCGCACGAACTGCGAGCGGGTGAGGGCGGTGTCCATGGCGGACAGCCTATCGAATCGATTCGACCTTTCGCGACCGAACCGGGCTATCCTCGGAGTATGACCAGGGAGACGCCGCGCCGGCCCACGATCGCCGATGTGGCTCGGGAGGCGGGGGTCGCCACCTCGACCGCGTCCGTCGTGTTCAGCGGCAAGGCCAAGGTCGCACCCGCCACCCGCGACCGGGTGCTCGCCGCCGCGACCGACCTCGGCTACACAGGGCCCGACCCTCGCGCCGCCTCCCTTCGTCGCGGGCGTAGCGGCATCGTGGCGGTGGTCCTCGAGGGGCATCTGCGGGCGGCCTTCCTCGACCCGGTGACGACCGCGATGATGGACGGCCTCACCGACGGGCTCGCCGATCTCAGCGCCGGGATCCTCCTCATGCGCGACGAGCCGGGCGAGGACGGCTCGGCCATAGCGAGCGCCCCCGTCGACGCCGTCGTGCTGATCGGATGCTCCGGACGCACCCGCGCGTCCCTGGAGATCGTGCTCGGCCGTGGTCTCCCCGTCGTCGTCATCGAGGGCGACGCAGGGCTCGACGTCCCGCGCATCACCCTGGACAACGTCGCCGCCTCCGCGGACATCGCGCGCCACGTGCACGACCTCGGGCATCGCGACGTCGCCCTCGTCACGCTGTCGCTGGACGCCGAACGCGAGCGCACCCTCATCACACCGGAGCGGTTGGCGAACGCCACCGTCGACGTCACCGTCGATCGGCTCGCCGGCATGCGCGAGATCTTCCCCGACGCACCGGCGATCTCGGCCTCCGGCAGCCTCATCGACGAGGGCATCCTCGTCGGGCGGATGCTGCTGGCCGATCCCGACGCCCGCCCGACCGCCGTGCTCGCGCAGAGCGACCTGCTGGCCGTGGGCGTGATCCGCGCCGCGGAGGAGCTCGGGCTCCGGGTTCCCGAAGACCTCTCGGTCGCCGGATTCGACGGCATCCCGCTGGACGGCCTCGGCGACCTCACCCTCACCACCAGCGTGCAGCCGGCGGTCGAGAAGGGGAGGGCCGCGGGGGAGCAGGTCGCCCGCATGCTCCGCGGGGAGCCCGGCGTCACGCAGGACCTGCACTGCGTGTTCCGCGCGGGCACGACGACCGCGCCGCCCCCGTCGCGCTGACAGGCCGCACCGGTCAGGAGCGGGCAGGCCCGAGGGGAAGCGTCGCCGGCGCGTAGTCGAGGATGCGGTAGCGCCCGCACGCCACGACGGCCGTGGGCGCCGCGGCGGTCGGCAGGTTCCATGCCACCGTCTGTGCGTCCTCGATGAGGAACGACACCTGACCCACCGCGAAGTCGCGGCGGTCGACCAGCCACGCGTACCCGTGGAGCTCGTGGTCGACCTGCACGAGCCTGGTCGGGTCGGTCGCGTGCAGCTTCGGCAGCCGTACGGTCCAGAACTGTCCGGCGCCGGTGCGCTCCGACGCGTCCACCCAGTCCGTGACGCAGGCGAGGTCGGCGTCGGTAGCGCTCGTCGCCTTCACGATGCGGGGTACGGATGCGGCACCGCCGATGAGGAGGGCGACGACGACGACGGCGGGGGCGAGACGAGTCAGCGCGGCTCGCCGGACCCGGACGCGCGGCAGGGTGAGGAGGGCGAGGATCGGAGCGAAGACGAGTGGCTGCAGGTACCGCGCCGCGTGCGTCCCCGCCGCGATGCCGCCGATGAGCACGACGAACGGGAGTGCCCAGGCGGCCGTGGCCACCAGGCGGTCACCGGCGTCCGACGCGTGAGCCGTCCGCACGACCGCGAGCACGGTCAGCGCCAGTACGGCGACTGTGCCGAGCACCCCGCCGGGCGACGACAGCCGGTCGATCGCGAGGTCGGCGTAGTACACGGCGGAGTGGATCCATTCCGCCGGCTGGATGTAGCCGGCGCCGGAGTTCGCAATCCATGCCGAGAAAGGAATGCGACCGAGGAAGCCGAGGATGCTGCCCCCGACCAGCGCGGCGATCAGCGCGAGACCCCGGCGCCGGACCGCGGGCGTGGTGAGACAGAGGCCGCCCAGCACGAGGGAGAGGGGCACCGTGGCCCACGCGGCGAACAGCGGATTGCTGAGGGTCGCTAACGCTGCGAGCACCCCGAGCACGAGCGGGAGCGCGACGGCACCGGCAGGGCGATCGAGGAACCGCCGACACAGGCCGACCGCGACCAGCACGCCCACGACGGTCGCGGAGTAGTACGTGGTCGTCAGCATCAGCGACGCGAGCTCGAGCGCGTCGCGGGACGGCCCGGACTCCGTGACGATGAGGAGACAGAACACGGCGAGGGCGCCGACCGACCAGGCGACCGGTGCTCGACCCTCGGCGCGCCTCCCGGCTACGAGGCGGAGCGCGCCGTAGAGCGCGAGGACGTTGACCACCGCGTTGGCCGCGAGCACGCCATCCACGTCGAGCGGCAGGAGGGCGTCGAGGGCCGTGAAGACGGCGATCTCGGGGAGGAAGAGCACGCTGGACAGCGCCCAGTCACCTCCGCCCCCGTCAAGGATCGAGCGGCCGACGAGGGCCACGATCAGCGAGTCCCCGTCGTCGAACATCAGGGCCGAGCGCGGCGAGGAGGCGAGGTGTCCGACGGCGAGGAGCGCCAGCGCCAGCGCGGCCGCCCAGCCCGCCAGTTCGCGTCCCCAGACCCGCCGCATGCGACCACTCTGACACGCGATCTCGAAGCTCGCGGGGCCGACAGGCGTCTCGGCCCGGTAAACTGGACGGACACCGCCCGCCTGAGCCGCACGGCCGACGAGCCCCGAGGAGCCGCGTATATGCTGATGCTCCTCGCAGTGTTCCTTCTCGGGTCGCTCTTGATGCCCGTCTTGGTGCGCTGGCTGGGAGCTCAGGCTTTCGCGGTCGCCGCCCTCGTCCCGGCTGCCGCGTTCGTGCACGCGCTCGTGCTCACGCCGCAGGTGCTCGACGGCCCCGTCCCGTTCGTCTCCGTGCCGTGGATCCCGCAGCTCGGGCTGAACCTGTCCATGAACATGGACGTGCTCGGGTGGGTGCTCACGCTCATCGTCACGGGCGTCGGCGCCCTCGTGCTCCTCTACTGCCGCTGGTACTTCCATGACGAGGCCGCGGGCATCGGGCAGTTCGCCGGCGTCCTGCTCGCCTTCGCCGGCGCGATGTACGGCCTCGTCCTCACCGACGACCTCGTGATGCTCGTGATGTTCTGGGAGGCCACGAGCATCCTCTCCTACCTCCTCATCGGTCACTACCGCCGCCGCGCCGCCAGCCGTCGCGCCGCGCTGCAGGCGCTCCTGGTGACCACGCTGGGCGGACTGGTGATGTTCGTCGGCGTCGTGTTGCTCGTTGTCGACACCGGGACGTCGAGCATCCGGGAGATCCTCGCCATCGCGCCGACCGGCCCGATCGTCGATGCGGCCATCGTCATGCTCCTGATCGGCGCCATCAGCAAGTCGGCGCTGTTCCCCTTCCACTTCTGGCTCCCCGGCGCCATGGCGGCCCCGACCCCGGTCAGCGCCTACCTGCATGCCGCGGCCATGGTGAAGGCGGGCATCTACCTCATCGCGCGGTTCGCGCCCATCTTCGCGTTCAGTCCGACGTGGCGGCCGATCGTGCTCACGCTCGGCATCCTCACCATGCTCCTCGGGGGCATTCAGGCGCTGCGCGAGACCGACCTCAAGCGCGTGCTCGCGTTCGGCACCGTGAGCCAGCTCGGCTTCTTCGCGGTCGTCGTCGGCTACGGCACGCAGGCGGCCGCCCTCGCCGGCCTCGCGCTGGTGATCGGGCACGCGCTGTTCAAGTCGGCGCTGTTCCTCATCGTGGGCGTGATCGACCGGCAGCTCTCCACGCGTGACGTGACCGAGCTCTCCGGCGTCGGCCGACAGGCGCCGGTCATGGCCACCGCCGCGTTCATCGCCGTGGCGTCGATGGCCGGGGTGGCCCCGACCATCGGATTCGTGGCGAAGGAATCGACGCTGACCGCGCTCCTGGACGATGCGCTCGGCGGCTCCGTGTGGGGCCTCGTCGCCCTGATCGGCGTCGCCCTCGGATCCATGCTGACCGTGGCATATGGCGTCCGCTTCCTCTGGGGCGCGTTCTGGACCAAGCGCGATGCGGACGGACAGCGACAGCCGGACACGGTCTGGCCCGATCCCCCCGTGGGCTTCCTCTCCGCACCGATCATCCTCGCCGGCGTGACGCTCGCCGCAGGGATCGGCGCCCCGGCCCTCGACGTCGCCCTCCAGCCCTACGCGCTGACCGCCACGCCGGGACTCGACCACGAGGGGGCAGCCGTGGAGGGCCCGGGGCACCTGGCGCTCTGGCACGGCCTCGAGCCCGCCCTCGGCATCTCGCTCCTGTCGATCCTGCTCGGCATCGGGCTCTTCCTCCTCACGAGGCGGACCGGATGGGACCGTCGCCCGCGACTGCTGCCGTTCACGGCGGCCGACGCCTACTACGTGGTGATGCGCGGCATCGACCGGCTGTCGGTGCTGAGCACGACGCTCACCCAGCGCGGTTCGCTGCCCGTGTACGTCGGGACGATCTTCGTCGTCTTCGTCGCCGCCGAGGTCACCGCGCTCGTGGCGAGCGACATCGACCGCTATCAGCTCTCGCTCTGGCATACGCCGGCCCAGCTCGCCGTCGCCCCGATCATGGCCGTCGCCGGCGTCGTGGCGGTGCGTGCGCGCAAGCGCTACACCGGCGTCGTGCTCGCCTCGGTCACCGGCCTGGGCATGGTCGTGCTCTTCGCGACCAGCGGGGCACCGGATCTCGCGCTCACCCAGATCCTCGTCGAGACGGTGACGATGGTGACCTTCGCGCTCGTGCTGCGCCGCCTTCCGGCGCGGATGGGCGAGCACAACGAGTCCGTCAGCCGGATCCCCCGCGCGCTGCTCGGCATCGGCGTCGGTCTGACGATGGCGTTCGTCGCCGTCGTCGCCACCCAGTCCCGCGTGGCCGACCCGATCTCCGCGATCTTCCCCGAGATCGCGTACGAGATCGGCCACGGCAAGAACGTCGTCAACGTGGCGCTGGTCGACCTCCGCGGCTGGGACACGATGGGCGAACTCTCCGTGCTGGTGCTCGCCGCGACCGGTGTCGCCTCGCTCGTGTTCGTCACCCACCGCGCCGACCTCCTCGCCGCCACGAAGACGCTGCCGCGCTCGGTGCGCAAGTCCGCGCGGAGCCGGCCGCTCGTGGAGACCACGGACGGCGTGCGCTTCCAGACCGCGGAGAACCGATCGGCGCCGCGCGCCTGGCTCGTCGGCGGCCAGAAGATGAAGCCGGAGAACCGGTCGATCCTGCTCGAGGTGATCGTCCGCATCCTGTTCCACACGATCATCGTCGTCTCGATCTTCCTCCTCTTCGCCGGGCACAACCTCCCCGGCGGCGGCTTCGCGGGCGGACTCGTCGCGGGCATGGCCCTCGTGATGCGCTACATCGCCGGAGGGCGCTGGGAGCTGGGCGCCGCCGCTCCGACCGATGCCGGTCGCCTCCTCGGCGCGGGCCTGATCCTCGCCGTGGGCACCGCGGTGGTCCCGCTGTTCTTCGGCCTCGCGCCGCTCACCAGCACCTTCTGGGAGTGGGAGATCCCCGGTATCGGGCACATGGAGTTCGTCACCTCGACCATCTTCGACATCGGCGTGTACCTCGTCGTGATCGGACTCGTCCTCGACGTGCTCCGCAGCCTCGGTGCGGAGGTCGACCGACAGGCCGCGCTCCGCCCCGGCGAGAGCACCGCCGTCGACTTCTCCTCGCGGACCGGGGGGAACGGCTGATGGACGTCTCGCTCGCCCTCATCGCGATCATGGCCGTGCTCTTCGCCTGCGGCGTGTACGCGATGCTGGAGCGCAGCCTCACCCGCGTCCTCATCGGCTTCCTCCTGCTCGGCAACGCCACGAACCTGCTGCTCCTGATCGTGATGGGCGTGCCGGGCAACGCGCCGTTCTTCGGTACCGAGGGCGATCTGAGCGACCCGCTGCCGCAGGCTCTGACGCTCACGGCGATCGTCATCACGTTCGCCGTCTCGGCCTTCCTGCTCGCGCTCATCTACCGGTCGTGGCAGCTCGGCCAGGCGGACACGGTCGAGGACGACGAGGCCGACATCGCGCTGCGCGAGCGCACCGACGAAGACGAAGACCTCATGGACGACGAGTCGGAGACGGACGACGGCGACGCCACGACCGACTTCGTGGGCGTGCAGACCGCGCCGATCACCGTCCTGCACATGCGCGACAACCCGGCGATCCACGATGACGCCCCGTACGACGCGCCCTACGTGCCCGAGCCGGAGCCCGAACCCGACGGCGCCATCGACGGCGCTGCAGACCGGGACGACGACACGACAGACGGGGAGGGCAGGCCATGACCACGCTCGTCCCGCTCCTCGTCGCCCTGCCGCTCCTCGGCGCGGCGATCACCCTCGTCTTCGGTCGCAATGCGCGCCTGCAGGTGTTCGTCACCGTCGCCACGCTCGCCGTCGTGTCCGTCATCGCGGCGGTGCTGCTCGTCGTGGTCGACGCGGGCTCCCCGCTCGCGGTGTCCGTGGGCGGGTGGCCTGTGCCGTTCGGCATCGTCCTCTACGTCGACCGTCTCGCCGCACTCCTGGTGCTCGTCTCCAGCGTCGTGCTGCTCGCGGTCCTCCTCTTCTCCATCGGTCAGGGTGTGGCCGACGGGGCGGACGAGACTCCGATCTCGATCTTCAACCCCTCCTACCTGATCCTCGCCGCCGGCATCTTCAACGCCTTCATCGCCGGTGACCTGTTCAACCTGTACGTCGGATTCGAGATCCTCCTCGTGGCCTCGTACGTGCTCATCACCCTGGGCAGCACCGAGTCCCGCATCCGCACCGGTGCCGTCTACATCGTCGTCTCGCTGGTGTCGTCGATCCTGTTCCTCGCGTCGATCGCGATGATCTACGGCGCCCTCGGCACGGTCAACATGGCCCAGATCGCCGAGCGGATGGCGGAGCTCCCGCAGGACACGCAGCTCGTCCTGCACCTCATGCTCGTGGTCGCCTTCGGGATCAAGGCCGCGATCTTCCCTGTGTCGTTCTGGCTGCCCGACTCGTATCCGACGGCCCCCGCGCCGGTGACGGCCGTGTTCGCCGGCCTGCTGACCAAGGTCGGCGTGTACGCGCTGATCCGGACGGAGACCCAGCTCTTCGCCTCGAACAGCATCGACACGCTGCTGCTCATCATCGCGCTGGCGACGATGATCGTCGGAGTGCTCGGCGCCGTCGCGCAGGCCGAGCTCAAACGGATCCTGTCGTTCACGCTCGTCAGCCACGTCGGCTACATGATCTTCGGTCTCGCGATCGCGACCCCGGCCGCCATCGGCGCGACGGTGTACTACATCGTCCACCACATCGTCGTGCAGACCACCCTGTTCCTCGCGGTGGGACTCATCGAACGTCGGGCCGGCAGCACCTCCATCCTCCGGGTGAAGGGCCTGCTCAAGATCGCCCCGGTGATCGCGCTGCTGTACTTCATCCCCGCGATCAACCTCGGTGGTCTGCCACCGTTCTCCGGGTTCATCGGCAAGTTCGCCCTGTTCGAGGCCGCGGCCTCCGTGGGCACTCCGCTCATGATCGTGCTCATCTTCGGCGGCATCATCACCTCGCTGCTCACCCTGTACGCGCTCATGCGCGCCTGGAACCTCGCGTTCTGGCGCGAGGAGGAGGACTCGACCGAGACCGAGGGCCGCATCTCCTACCTCACCGGAGCCCCCGCCGCGGATGAGCAGCAGGAGCGCCGGCACATTCCGAGGATCATGACCGTGGCCACCGCGGGCATGGTCACCGTCACGGTGGCCCTGACGATCTTCGCCGGACCGCTGTACGCTCTGTGCGACCGTATCGGGGCGGGCCTGCTGCAGCCGGTCAACCTCGTCCAGCTGGAAGACGAGGTGGAGGGATGAGCCCCGAGACCAAGAGCGTCTGGCGGGACATCGGCATGCAGCTGCCGTTCCTCGCCTGGCTGATCGTGCTGTGGATGCTGCTGTGGGCCCAGTTCACGGTGCTCTCCTTCCTCACGGGGCTCGTGGTGGCCATCTTCGTGACGCGGGTGTTCCGTCTGCCCACGGTCGAGCTCTCCGGGCGCATCAACCTCTGGTACGGCGCGCTGTTCGTCGTGCAGTTCCTGTTCGCGATCCTCCGGGGCGCGCTCTCGGTGACCGTGCAGGTGTTCGACTTCCGTCGGCAGCCCGGTACGGCCATCATCGCGGTGCCCCTCCGCTACGCCGATGACCTCGTCCTGACGCACGTCGCCGTGGTGTCGTCGCTCATCCCGGGGTCCCTCGTCGTCGAGGCGGATCGGGACCGCGGGATCCTCTACCTGCACGTGATCGGCGTGCGCAGCAAGGAGGATGTCGAGACGCAGCGGCAGGGTGTGCTCGGCTGGGAGAAGCGCATCGTCCGGGCGCTCGGCAATCCGACCCAGTACCGGGCGCTGAAGGCCGACGAGCGTGCCGGCCGCATCGACCCCGCGACGATCGGCGGTGCGCGATGAACACCCTGCTCCTCATCATCCTCGCCGTGTTCGGTGTGGCCGCGATCCTCGCCGTGATCCGCATCGTGCGTGGTCCGTCGATCCTCGACCGCGCCGTCGCCGCCGACGTGCTGCTGACCGAGGTCATGTGCGTGCTCGGCGCCGAGATGGCCATCAACGGCCACACCCGCAATATCCCCGTGCTCCTCATCATCGCGGCGGTCGGCGTGTTCGGGTCGATCGCGGTCGCCCGCTTCGTCGCGAGAAGGGACAACACGACACCATGAACGTGTTCGGTCTGATGATCCCTGATGCCGTCGTCGACGTGGCGGTGCTCGTCCTCATCCTGCTCGGGGCGATCCTCTGCCTCTCCGCCTCCGTGGGGCTCCTGCACTTCCGTGACGTGCCCACGCGGCTGCACGCCGCGACGAAGCCGCAGGTTCTCGGACTGCTGCTGATCTGCGTCGCGATCGCCCTGTCGCAGCGGTCGATCGGCGGCGTGCTGTTCGGCCTCGTGCTCGTGGCCCCCGTGGTGCTCATGCAGTTCGCGACCGCGCCGCTGTCCGCGCACATGGTCGGTCGCCAGGCCTATCGCAACGGCACGATCGAGCAGCGGGGTCTCGTCGTCGACGAGCTCGCCGAGTCGAAGCAGACCCCTCCCGCCGCCGGCTGACCGCCTCGCCGCAGACTGCCGGCCTCGCCGCCGACGTAGCCGGTTCCGCCCGCTGTCGGTTCACAACTCAGGAGATCCGCGGCGTCATCGGGCCGCGCGTGCGCTCAGGTCGGATGGGGGACGGATTCTCCTGAATTGTGAACGCCGCGCGCGGCCCCCACTTCTCCTCCACCGCCTCGCGATCCGGAGCGGACACTCCACATCCGGCCTGACTCCCCGTCCCGCCGTGTCGCGCCAGGCATCCTCCGGGATGTGATCGCCCACTCCGGACCCCAGCGCGCAACAGAGGTCTTCGACTCCACGGTCTTCACTCGAGCGGATCTTCGCTCCGCAGGGCTGAGGGGGCGCGAGCTGACCGCCCTGGTGCGGAGCGGGCGGCTTCTGCGACTGCGCCGGGACCGATACGCCCGCCCGGATGTGGATCCTGTCGTCGCGGAGGCCGTGCGCATCGGAGGTCGCGTCACCTGCGTCTCCCTTCTTCAGCTGCTCGGGGTGTTCGTGCTCGCGGCCCACGGTGTGCACGTGCAGGTCGAGCCCCATCGCTCGCGGTTGGGGCGTCGAGACGCGGAGGCTCACAGGGTGCACTGGGCAGAAGACGGCGCAGCGAGTACGCTGCACGTCACCTCCCTGGATGCGGCCGTACGCCATGCCGTCCGATGCCAGTCGCCCCGGGCGTCGGTGGCCACCCTGGACAGCCTCCTCCATCAGCGCCTCATCACGATGGACGAACTGCGCGCGATCTTTGCTCGGCTGCCGCAGCGGTTCGGCGCGGTGCTCGCCCTGGCCGACGCGTCATCCGAGTCGGGGCCGGAGACCTTCGTGCGGCTCCTCCTCCGGTCGCTCGGTGCCTCATTCGAGACACAGGTCCACATCCCCGGCGTGGGTCGAGTCGACTTCGTCGTTGATGGATGGCTGATCGTCGAGTGCGACAGCCGCGCCTTTCACGAGGGATGGGCGAAGCAGCAGCGGGATCGTGCGCGGGACATGGCGGCCGCTCGTCTCGGCTATGTCACGATCCGGCCGCTCGCCGCTGACATCCTCTCCGACCCCGCAGGCACGCGAGAGGCGCTGCGGGAGGTTATGGAGGCACTCGGGCCCCAGCTCGTCGGCGCTCGCCGTTCACAACTCAGGAGAAAGGGCAGCCGCAGCCTGCCTCGGCCGCCGAACCGCCCCAACGCGCCGCGATCTCCTGAGTTATGAACGGTCGACGCGAGGGGTGCGGGCGGCGAAGGCCTCGATGAGGCGGGCGGCGGGCTCGGAGTCGCTGATGAGCGTGCCGTGGCCGTGGTCGGGGATGACGGCGAGTTCCGCCCCCGGGATCGCATCCAGGATCACCTGGCACCAGCTCATCGGGGCCAGCGGGTCGTCCTCGCCGCGCAGCACCAGGACCGGGCAGGCGATGCGGACGAAGGCCTTCTCCGGTTTGTGGACGATGGTCGCGCGCATCTTGCGGATGAGGTGCGGGCCACCGCGGAGGTACTCGCGGGCGCCGCGCCAGATCACGAGGGGGCGCTCGCCCACGAGGTCCTGGAGCAGGTATCGGGCCTGCGCGCCGACGTTCCTGGCCGCCTTGTCGACGGTGGGTCCCGCCAGCACGACGCCGGCGACGAGCTCGGGATGCCGGGCGGCGAGCTCCGCGGCGATCTGACTCCCCATCGAGTGCCCGATCACCACGACCGGATCCGCGTCGACATGACGGAGATACGCGGCCACGAGGTCGGCGTGCCGCTGCATGGTCAGTGTGCGCGTGGGCTCGGGGGCCTCACCGAAGCCGGGGAGGTCGAGCGCGATCACCCGTCCCTGCAGTCGCCGGGTGAGGTCGAGGTAGACGCTGCGCCCCATGCCGATGCCGTGCAGCAGGAGGTAGGTGGGCGGTCCGTCGCCGAAGGTCTCGGCGATCAGGGTCGCTCCTGCGTGCTCGAACTCGAGGAGGGTGGCCGGCGTCCCCTTCGGGGCGAGGTAGCTGGTGGGCACCTGTCCACGCTAGCCGAGCACCCTCCACGCGCCTCTCAGCCGACGGGGGTGAGGGTCAGGGTGTCGACCGCGGCTGCCTCCACGGCCTTCGGAGTGAACGCCCATGGCCGCTGCACTCCCGTGGACCAGTCCTTCGTCTGATCGACATAGTGCTCGTGGAACGCATGGCCGGAGGCGCCCGTGAGGTGGATCCAGGTCGAGTCGTCGAAGTCCGCGAGGTCGACGACCATCCGCATGGACGGGACGGTCGTGGTCGCGTACGAGACGCCGAGCTGCCATCCCGTCGCATCGACCACGGACGCGCCGCCCCCGACGGGGTAGGGGCCACGGTTGAACAGGGCCTCGATCGGCGCGATGCCGGACGACCCGAACGTGTCGCTGGTGAGGGTCAGGGCGTGCAGGCCGCCCCAGCTCCACCGGGCGACATCCGTGCCCTGGAGCCCGGACAGCTCGTCGTACGCCTCCTCGGCCGACAGCGCGAGCATGACGTCTCGTCCCTCGACGTCGAGACGCGGGTTGCTCCACAGCGGGTCATCGGGATCATCGAGCATCGCCCCGACGACGGTGAACAGGCGGCCCTGGCCGTCGATGGGCAGGGGCTGCTCGCGCTCCGCGAAGATGTTTTGCACCAGGTTCGACCACAGCACGTTCGCGTACGCGGCTCCGGCCGAGGAGGCGCTGTTCTGCGCGTCCCAGCCCAGGAGCAGCTCGACGGCCTGCTGCGGCCCCTCGCCCTCGACCTCGATGTCCGCCATCGCGGCGGCGAGCTGCTTGCCGATCCACATCTCGCCGTCCATCTGGATGTCGCGCATGTCCTCCGCGGTCAGCGGGCCGGCGGCGGCGCGTCGTTCGATGAGGTGGGCGATGCGGGCGGCGCGGTAGCCCTGGTCCCAGTCCCGGGAGAGGAAGTGCTCGTAGTCGTCGGTGACGATGGCGTTGTTGGCGGTGACGATGTACCCGGAGCCCGGGTTGTACGACACGGGCAGCTCCTCGAACGGGATGTAGCCGGTCCAGTCGTAGCTGCTGTCCCAGCCGGGCTGCGGCATCCAGCCGTCGCCGGCCCCGCGGATCGGGAGGCGGCCGGGGGTCTGGTAGCCGATGTTGCCGTCGACGTCGGCGTAGATGAGGTTCTGCGCCGGGACGTCGAACAGCGAGGCCGCGCGGCGGAAGTCCTCGAAGTCCTGGGCGGTCGACAGCGCGAAGATCGCCGTCGCTGTGGTGCCGGGGTCGAGCGCCGTCCATCGCAGGCTCACGGCGTACTCGGCGGCATCGGAGCCCGGGGCGGTGGGAATGCTGCCCTCGGCGGTGAGCCCGGGGGTCGGATCGTCCGCGATCGCGGTGAAGTCGTCCGTGAGGCCGGAGATGATCGGTCCGTGCACGGTGGACCGGATGGTGAGCTCGATGTCGTCCCCGCCGGCGACCTCGATGGTCTCCGTGCTCTCCTCCAGCGGCACGAGCTCGCCGTCGCGCCAGTAGGAGTCGCCCTCGACGCGCTCGACATACAGGTCTGTGACATCGGTGGTGAGGTTGGTGAAGCCCCACGCCACGCGCTGGTTGTGGCCGATGACGATGCCGGGCAGGCCGGAGAACGAGAACCCGCCCACGTCGAACGGGCAGTCCTCGTCCACCGTCGAGCACTTGAGCTGCACCTGGTACCAGACCGACGGGAGCGAGGCGCCGAGGTGCGGGTCGTTGGCGAGCAGCGGCATCCCGGACTCGGTGAGGTCGCCGGAGACCACCCAGGAGTTGGAGCCGATTCCCTCGCCGACGTCGCCGACGAGCATGCTCGCCGCCTCGATGACGGAGGACGTCTCCTCCCACTCCACCGTGGTGAGCGCCTGCTGCGCCTCGCCGTCGCCCGCGGGCACCGTGAACGCCGCAGGCTCGGCTCCGGTCTCCAGCGGCGGGACGGTGGAGATGGTGGGCACGATCACCGGGTTCCGGTCGAAGGGGTAGTCCGGGTAGAGCGTGCCGAGAAGTCCGTCCACGTCGGCCTCGGGATCCTCGGCGAGCTGCCCCGCGAGGAGCGCGCGCTCGGTCTCGTCCTCGACGTTGGTGCGGAGATCCCAGGCCATCGCCTTCAGCCACGCCACCGAGTCCGCCGGCTCCCACGGTTCCGGCTCGTAGTCGGGGTTCTGCAGCCCGAGGACGGCGTACTCGAGAGACAGCTCCGCGCCCGAACGGGAGGACAGGTAGGCGTTGACGCCGTCCGCGTAGGCCTCGTAGTAGCCGCGGGTGACGTCGTCCATCGCCTCCACCTCGGCCTCGGCGGTGGTGTGCCAGCCCAGCGTGCGCAGGAACGCGTCGGTACCGGCCTGGGAGGCGCCGAACAGCTCGGCGACCCGACCGGAGGTGACGTGTCGGCGGAAGTCCATCTCGAAGAACCGGTCCTGCGCGTGCACGAAGCCCTCGGCGAAGAAGAGGTCGTCCGAGGAGTCGGCGGTGATCGTGGGCACGCCGCTGGCGTCGCGCTGCACGGTGACGTCCGCCTTCAGCCCTGCGAGTGCGGTCGAGCCGGAGGTCTGCGGGAAGGAGCGCTGGATGGTCCAGGTCACGAAGAACGCGCCTGCGACGGCCACCACCACCAGCGCGGCGATCACGACGAACGCAATGCGTCCGATGCGGGCGACCAGAGAAGGACGCGGGGAATCAGCGGACGCCGTCGAATCGGTCATCATCGTCGAGAACTCTTTCGGGTAGCCAGGTGGGACTCAGTCCCACCGAGCCCCAGTGCGCGTTTCACGGGTGCGCGCTCTCGAATCATAGCCGCCCCGCGCTCGCCGCGGGACGGTCCGCGGCGAGCGGAGGGCTCAGCCGATGAGGCTGGGCTGCAGATCGCGGAGCGTCCGGCGGTGCGTCATCCGGGTCACCCCGATCATCGCCAGCAGCAGCGCCCCGACGAGCCAGGCGCCGAGCACCGCCAGGTCCCAGCCCGCGCGGGCGTAGTCGCCGCCGTACATGAGCTGTCGCATGGCGTCGACGACGTAGCCGAGGGGCAGCACATGGTGCAGCGCGGCCAGGGGGGCGGGCAGCGTCTGCCAGGGGAACGTGCCGCCCGCTGTGACGAGCTGCAGCACCATGAGCACGAGGCCGAGGAACTGCCCCACGGAGCCGAGCCAGACGTTGAGGGCGAGGATGATCGCGGCGAACGTGGCCGAGGCGAACATCATCACCCCGAGGGTGCCGAGGGGATGGTCGAACGTGAATCCGAGCGTCAGCGCCAGGATGCCCATCAACCCGAGCATCTGCACGGCACCGAGCATCGCCGGGGTCAGCCAGCCTGCCAGCGTGATCCGGATCGGGGAGTGCAGCGCCGTGACGGCCCTGCGGGAGATCGGCTTCACGATGAGGAACAGCGCGTAGATGCCGATCCACGCGGAGAGGGCGGCGAAGAACGGGGCGAGGCCCGCGCCGTAGTCTTCGGCGGAGGCGACCTTGTCGCTGGACACCTTCACCGGGTCCGCGATCGTGTCGGCTTGCAGGGAGCGCAGGTCGGGGGTGGAGGCGGGGATCGCCTGCACGCCGTCGGCGAGCCCGTCGCGCAGCTCCGCGGTCCCGGAGGACAGGGTCTGCAGGCCGTCGCGCAGTTGGGCGGCGCCCGAGTTCGCCGCGGCCGCTCCCGTCGCGAGAGTGCCGGCGCCGCCGGCGAGCTCGCTCGCCCCCGACGCCAGGGACGCAGACCCGGCGGCGAGCTGGTCGACCTTCCCGACGGCGTCCTGCACCTGGGCGTTGCCCTCCTCGATCCGGGTGCCGAGAGGATCCAGGCGGGCGAGCACCGCATCGATCTCCTCGGGCGCGAGTCCCTGCTCGGTGAGGACGTCGGTGATGTCCGCGCGCACCTGCGGCAGCGCATTCGTCGCCTCCTGCACCGCGGCTCCGGCCCGATCGGCGACGTCGGCGAGTTGGCGGTTGCCCGCGCTCACCTGCTGGGCACCGTCGGCGAGCGTCTTGGCCCCGGAGGCGAGCTGCGCCGAGCCGTCGGCGAGCTTCGCGGTGCCCTCGGCGAGCGTCGTGCTCCCGGAGGCGGCGCTGCGTGCGCCGTCGACGAGCTGTGTGGCGCCGTCGGTCGCGGAGATCAGATTGTCGCGCACGTCGCTGAGGCCGGTCAGCAGTCGCTCCGCGGCCTCGCTGCCGACCATCTCGGCGACGGAGCTGCGGATCTTCTCGACGGCCTGCGATCCCATCGACGAGGCGAGGTAGTTGTTCGCGTCGTTGGTCTCCAGCTCGATCCTGGACTGATGCGGATCGTCGCCCGCGGCGGAGGTGAGGGCGGCGGAGAAGTCCGAGGGGATCGTCACGGTGAAGTCGACCTCGCCGTGGCGCAGCGCATCGGCGGCCTCGTCCTCGGTCATACGCTGCCAGTCGAAGGCGTTCCCCTCGATGAGGTTCTCCGCCACGTCCTCGCCGTAGTTGACGGTCTCATCGGTTGCCGGTTCCGTGCCGGTCGTCGGTGCGGGAGCGCCCTCGTCGTCGACCACGAGGGCCACGGGGACCTCGGAGAACTTCGCGTACGGATCCTGGTTCGCCCACAGGTAGAGGCCGCCGTAGAGGATCGGCACGCAGATCAGCGCCACCAGGGCGAGGATGCCCATCCGGCTCGCGGACAGGCGGCGGAGCTCGGCGGCGATCATGGCGGGAACCTTCATCGCTCTTCTCCTTCGTCGTCGGTGGTGGGTTCGTCGTCGGTGGTAGGTTCGTCCGCGGTCGTGGAGTCGTCGGTGGGGGTTTCCCCGTCGCCCGTGGGCTCGTCCGGCGCGGGTTCGCTCTCCTCGGGATCGTCGGTCGCTTCGGGGCGCTCGAGCACCAGGGGCTCGATCGGTCCGGACGCGTTGATCGCATCGAACTCGTGCATGCGCTCGAGGGCGACGGCGGCGGAACCGCCGACGATCACGAGCATTGCGTACCCGCGGTCCGCGAACTCGGCCGCGATGCGCCACCATCCGTCCGGGCTGCCGCCGTGACGGTCCGGGGCGACGAGCACGATGCCCTCGACGCCTTCGCGGAGCACGGCGAGCTCGCACAGGATGCGCACGCGGGCGGCCGGGTCCACCGAGCCGATGGGAACGGAGGCGAGTTCCTGGTACCCCACCCGGCCGAGCCAGCGGCGGGCGTGGAGCGGGGTCGCGCCGCGTCCGGCGAACATCAGCTCCTCACCGACAACCCCGGCGAGGGTGATGTCCGGGTGCGGGTCGCTGACGTCCGGGGCATCCACGAGCGCGACGCGACGGCGCAGCTCCTTCGGGCTCGCCTCCGCGTCGATCGTGACACGGCCCGTGTCCGGACGCATCCGCCCGCTCGCGATGAGGCCGAGCACGGTCGGGCGCTGCTCGGTCTCCGCGAGCGCGTAGCGGACGGCGCCGGAGTGGAACTCGAGACTCATGGACGGAAGCGCCTGGCCGGCGCGGCCCTTGCTGACGTCGTGCAGTGTGATCCTCATGCGCGGACCTCCTCGTGGTCGGCGGCGATGTCCGGATGGGCGCTCAGCAGTTCGTCGGCCTCGCGCCAGGAGAGTCCGGCGATGCTGAGCACGGCCCGGACCGCGAGGTCCTCGGCACCGCTGCTCTGCACGTCGGTGCGGGAGACGACGGTGCGCGCCATCTCCTCGATCAGCCGCGCGAGGGTGGGGCCGGCGAGGTCCGTCCGGAAGCTGCCGTCCTGCTGCCCCCTCCGCACGAGGGCGGCGACACTCCGGCGCAGCGGCGCCAGGGCGGCGGCGGTGTGCTCCACGTGCGCCTCGTCGAGGGCGAGCGCGGCGGCGACCTGGATATGCGCCGCCTCCTCCCAGAGCCGGGCGGCCAGTCGGGCCAGGGCGAGGCTTGCGTCCGGCTCGTCGATGGAGGCCGCGATGGCGTTGAAGCGCTGGGCGCCGGTGGAGACGAGCTCATGGATCAGAGCGTCCCGATCCTCGAAGTGCCCGTAGAGGGTGCGGCGGGACAGGCCCGCGGCCCTGGCTATCGCGTCGAGGGAGGCGTGCGGGTCGGTGGCAAGGGCGCTGCGGGCCGCGGACAGGATGCCGGCGCGGTTCTCCGCGGCGTCGCGACGAAGGGCGCGAGTGGTCATCCGTCCATGGTAATAACATGCACAAAGCTGTGCAAGATAATTCAGGAACCTCGCAGTGTGCTGCTCCCGCGGTCGGCCGTCGAGTCTCCTCCGGGGCGCACCGTGGTATGTTACGCGTCGCGCTTCGGCGCATTCTCAGAGGAGAGACCGGTCCGGACCGGGACTCCGGCGGGATCGGTCATGGAACGGCGGGGGGACGCCATGATCGAGAAGAAGAACGACGTGCATGCCGGGGGCGGGGCACCGGCGGGCGATCGGCACGGTGGTCTGCAGGGCAGGCTGACCGACGCGATCGTCTCAGGCGCGCTCGCTCCGGGGACACGGGTGGACGAGCGCGGGCTCGCGGCCGCCTTCGGTGCCGGGCCGGCAGAGGTCCTCCGGGCCCTGGACGGCCTCGCCGCCGCCGGCCTCATCGCGGTGCGCCGCGACGGCACGCGGTGGGTGACCGCGCTCGATGGAGACCGGGCGCGCGATGTGGTGGCCCTGTTCGGCGACGTCTGGATCGGCTCGGTCCGGCGCACGATGGCGCTGCTCCGCACCGACGACCTCGCGTATCTGGACGAGCTCGTCGACGATGTGGCGCTGGCGGTGCGGTGGCGGGACGGCTCGGCCTTCGGTGGCGGCCTGCGCGCTCTCGCCGTCGCTTTCGCCCGGATCGAGGGCAACACGGAGCGGGCTGAGCTCGTCGGGAATCTGGGGACGCTTCTCGAGTGCGTCGCCCGTCGTGCCGGGAGCGTCTTCGACTGGTCGGATGTGCGCACGTCGGTCGCCCGGATCGCCGTCGTGCTCGCCGAACGCGACGCCACGGCGATGCGCACCGCCCTCGTGGACCTGTTCGACGATGTGCTGCCGGGAATCGTGGACCGTGCGGTGACGCCGCCTCTTCCGCTCGCCGCGGCGTCCTGATCGCCGGACGCGAGACGGGCGGCCGGTGACCGGGCGCCCGTCTCGCGTGCTCAGTCGGTGCCGGAGTCGAAGGCCGCGCGCTCGGAAGCGGTGTCGACGGCGTCCGCGAGGTTCTCGTCGGCCTCCGAGATCGAGCCGTGCACCGACTCGGTGATCTCGGCGGACTCGCCGGCGGTCACCCGGCCGACGAGCTCACCCGTCGCGCCGCCGACGAGGCCGAGGCCCGCGTACTGCTCCAGGCGCGCGCGGGAGTCGGCGATGTCGAGGTTGCGCATCGTGAGCTGGCCGATCCGGTCCACGGGGCCGAACGCGGCGTCGCCGACGCGCTCCATCGACAGCTTCTCCGGCCCGTACGACAGGTTCGGGGAGACCGTGTCGAGGATCGTCCAGTCGTCGCCACGGCGCAGGCGGATCGTCACGGTGCCCGAGATCGTCGAGCCGACCCAGCGCTGGATGGACTCGCGGAGCATGAGCGACTGCGGCTCGAGCCAGCGGCCCTCGTACATGAGGCGGCCGAGGCGGCGACCCTGCTCGTGGTACGTCGCGAGGGTGTCCTCGTTGAGGATGCCGTTGACGAGGCGCTCGTACGCGATGAAGAGCAGCGCCATGGCCGGGGCCTCGTAGATGCCGCGCGACTTCGCCTCGATGATGCGGTTCTCGATCTGGTCGCTCATGCCGAGGCCGTGGCGCCCGCCGATCGCGTTCGCCTCCTGAACAAGGGCCACCGGGTCGCTGAACTCGACGCCGTTGATCGCGACCGGACGGCCGCCCTCGAACGTCACCGAGACGTCCTCGGTCTCGATGGCGACGGAGGGGTCCCAGAACTTCACGCCCATGATCGGGTCGACGGTCTCCAGCGACACGTCGAGGTGCTCGAGCGTCTTCGCCTCGTGGGTCGCGCCCCAGATGTTCGCGTCCGTCGAGTACGCCTTCTCGGCCGAGTCGCGGTACGGGAAGCCGTGCGCGACGAGCCACTCGCTCATCTCCTGGCGACCGCCGAGCTCGGTGACGAAGTCCGCGTCGAGCCAGGGCTTGTAGATGCGCAGGCGGGGATTGGCGAGCAGACCGTAGCGGTAGAACCGCTCGATGTCGTTGCCCTTGTAGGTCGAGCCGTCGCCCCAGATGTCGACGCCGTCCTCCTTCATGGCGCGCACGAGCAGGGTGCCGGTGACCGCGCGGCCGAGCGGCGTGGTGTTGAAGTAGGTCTTGCCGCCGGAGCGGATGTGGAAGGCGCCGCAGGAGAGCGCGACGAAGCCCTCCTCGACGAGCGCCGTCTTGCAGTCGATGAGGCGCGAGGCCTCGGCGCCGTACTCCAGCGCGCGCCCGGGGATCGAGGCGATGTCGTCCTCGTCGTACTGTCCGAGGTCACCCGTGTAGGTGAAGGGCACAGCGCCCTTGTCGCGCATCCAGGCGACGGCGACGGAGGTGTCGAGTCCTCCGGAGAAGGCGATGCCGACGCGCTCGCCGACGGGCAGGGACTGGAGGACCTTGGACATGGCTCCCAGTCTATCGGCGCGCGACCCACCCCCTTTCGTGTGTTCCGGCCCCTTTCGCACGCACGCAGAGGGGTGGCTCGCGCGAAAAGGGGTGGGTCGACGGGAAGATGGGCGCATGGGTGGAGCGATTCTGTGGGGAGCCGTCGCGGCG
Organism: Microbacterium sp. K36; assembly: GCF_004794355.1. Taxonomy (NCBI): domain Bacteria; kingdom Bacillati; phylum Actinomycetota; class Actinomycetes; order Micrococcales; family Microbacteriaceae; genus Microbacterium; species Microbacterium sp. K36. The sequence continues at coordinate 72,194 of NZ_SSDN01000056.1, forward strand.
GCTCCGCTGTTCGTCGGGGCGGTGCTCGCGATGCTGCGCACCTGGCCGCCGCGGTGGCTGGGCATCGTCCTGGGGTTCGGCGCCGGAGCGCTGATGGCCTCGATCGCCTTCGAGCTCTGGGAGGAGGGGCTCGACCGCGGCGGTCCCATCCCGCTCGTCACCGGCGTCGCACTCGGAGCCCTCAGCTACTACATCGCCGCCCGCATCCTCGACGCCAGAGCCGCCAGGAAGAAGGGCGAAGCCGGGGGAGGTCAGCTCGCGGTGGGGGCCCTCCTCGACGGGATCCCGGAGCAGCTCGTGCTCGGCATCGGTCTCGCCTCGGGGGAGCCGGTGAGCATCGCGCTCGTCGTCGCCATCCTCGTCTCGAACCTCCCGGAGTCCATCGGCTCCGCCGCCGACCTGCTCGACGGCGGCATGCGACGGAGCAGGGTACTGCTCCTGTGGGCTGGCGTCGCCGTGGTGTGCGCGCTCGCCACCGTCGCCGGATTCGCACTGGCCAGCGTGACCGGCGAGGTCTTCCGTTCCGGGGCGAGCGGTTTCGCCGCGGGCGCCCTGCTCGTCATGCTGGTGGACTCGATGGTCCCGGAGGCGCAGTCGAAGGCGAAGGAGTCCACGGGGCTGGCGACCGTCCTCGGGTTCGCGCTCGCCGCGGGTCTCGCCTTCGCCTCCTGAACGGATCGGCGGCGGCGCCGGCTCAGAGGCCGCTGTTGCGGGCGTCGCGACGGACGCTGCGCCCCGTGATGCGCTCGATCCGGAACGTCAGCGGGAGGTCCCGGTCGTCGCCGGCCCACGGATGCACCCGCGCGGCGGCGCCGGCCGCCTCCTCCTCCGGGACCCGTGACAGGGTGCCGTGCATCAGCACGCTCCACCCCAGGCCGCCGATCGGATCGTGGTAGTCGACCTCGAACGAGACCTCGGCCGACTCGCGGGAGAGTGCCGCCAGGTGGCCGTCCGGTGACGTGCGAAGGAGCAGGTCGTGCCCCGAGACGACGAAGTTCACCGGATGGATCTCCACCCGGCCGTCGTCGACGAATCCGATCCTGCCCACCGTGGTGGTCGCCAGTAACTCGTAGGACTGCTGCTCGTCGAGTTCGTTGATCATGCGGACACTCCCTCCCCGTGTGCCGCCAGTGTAGCCACGGCGCCGCGGATCATCGAGGGTGCGGACCGGGAATCACCCGGTGAGGTGTCAGGGCGACCACGCCTCCAGCTCGACGCAGAGAGCGGCGAGATACTCGGGAGGGCCGGCCTCCGCGAACCACAGCCACAGCTCTGCAGCGATCACCGGGTACCATGCGCGGACCCGGTCGGGATCAGCGCCGTAGCCATCGATGAGCGCCCGCTCGGACCGCGGGTCCTTCCTGGCGGCTCCCCACGCGGCTCGGGCGAGCTCCCGCAGCGGGTCGCCGCAGTGCGCCGCCTCCCAGTCGACGATCCCGGAGACACGTCCGTGCTGCGCGAGCAGGTTGCCGTCGGTCCAGTCGCCGTGGCAGAAGACGACCCCGGACGACGGCGGGATACGCAGCGGGAGACGAGGCCCGCCGGCGGCGCGGTACCGCTCGATGATCGTCGCATCGTCGGGCGCGGGAAGGAGGTCCTCCGGAGCGGCGAGCCGATGCAGGGCACGGAGCAGGGGCGCTGAGGCCCGGAGACCCGCGATCCGGGCCTCGGCGTCGGTGTCGTCGAGGCGGGCGCCGGGGAGCTCCGTCATGAGGATCGCGGCCGGCTGCTCCTCGACCACCTCGGGCACCGGGAGCCCGGAGCTGACGAGTGCCCGGAGGGCGCGCAGCTCGTTGTCGTGTCGCGCCGGATCGGAGAGGCGCTTCTCGACCAGCCGTCGTCCGCCGCGCTCGACGAGCCGCACCGCGCCGACCGCTCCCTGCCTCATCCCGTCATCCTCGCACCGGGCGGACGGTCACTCGAAGCCGGGGTAGTCCTGCAGTCGATCCTCGAACTCGGCGCGGTCGGCCTCGCTGAGCACCTTGCCGGCCATGACGACGAGCTGGAGGCCCTCGACCGGCTCGCCCGTGCGTGCGCTCTGCGCCTCCCGGGAGCTGCGGAAGCCGCCGTCGGCGTCGTTCGACAGGTCGTAGATGTTCGCGTAGAAGCGCAAGGGGTCGGGGTAGTTCTCCGTGTAGTACTCCCACGTCGTCTGCGTGCGCGGGTCGTCGCTGCCGTAGAGCTTGGCGATCATGGTCGGGTCGATGCCGGAGTTCGCGGGGTCGTTGAACGAGTAGAGATTCCACAGGCCGTGGGCTGCCACGACCTCGTCGATCGCGGCCATCACCTCGAGCTTGCGCGCATAGCCCTGCACGGGCTGCTCGGTCGCCCAGGCCGCCGACGTGTACTCGGACAGCATCGACTCCCCGCCGTAGCCGTTGCGCTCCGGCCGGATGTCCTCGTCGCCCACCTGAACCCACGTGAACCCGAAGTCGGCGGAGAGCCGCTCCCGGATGTCGGTGAAGAGAGCGTCGGCCTCGGCGCGCACCTCCTCCATGGACTGCTGGGTGAGCGCTTCCTGCGGGGCCGTGCCCTTGATGCCCGGGTACGCTTCCGCGTGTCGCTGTTCCGCGGTCTTCGCGCCCTCGTAGTTGCCGGACGCCGAGGTGCGCAGCGCGCTGAGCGCCCCGACGGTCGCGACGTTGAACAGGATGGTGAGGACGAGCGCGATGATCCCGAGGCGCCGTCCTCCCGGGGTGAAGAGCGCGGCGACGATCACGCCGAGCACCACGAGCTGCAGCGTGATCATCGTCACGCCGTACAGCAGGTCGGTGCCGCCGACCACGAGCGTGCCGAACAGGATCAGGACGAAGAGGATGGCGGCCACCAGGGCGATCCAGCCGAGAGCGTTCGCCGCGGGCTTCTTCTCCTCGGTCGGCAGCGGGGAGAGGACGGGCGGAGTGGGACCGACCTGCTGCTGTCGCCGGGCGCCGCGGTACCCCCCGGGCGGCGGGACCGGTGGGGCGCCCTCGGTGCCGCCGACATACCGGGCGCGCTGTCGCTCGTGATCGCTCACCACGGCTTGTCCGCTCCGGTGCCGCCGGGTTCGTCGCCCTGCTGCTGATCGCGTTCCTGCGTCCCCTGCTCGAGCTTGTCCTGGAGATCCTGCAGCTTGTCCTCGGACGGCTGCGGCTCCTCCTGCTGTTCCTGCTCCTCCTGGGGCTGCTGTTGCTGCTCCTGCTGCTTCTGCTTGAGACGATCCTCGGTGCTGTCGAGGGTGTCCGCCATGTCGCGCTCGGGATCAGGGGACTGCTGCTGCGCCTCCTCGCTGTGGCACTCCTCCGGGGTCTCGACGGCGACGGTCAGCGCCTCGCCGTAGAGAGCTGTCGCGGCGGCGCCGTCTCCCTCGGCCCTGGCGGCATCGCCCATCCGCTCGATGACGAGGGCGAGGTTGATCCGGACCGCGCACACCTCGAGCCCGGTCGCGAGGTCGAGTGAGCGCTCCAGCTCTGTGCGGGCGGCAGGGAGTTCCTCGGCGCCGGCCATCGCGGTGCCGATGTTGTACGGCGCCTTGTACGGCTCGAACCAGTTCAGGACGTCCTGTCCGCGCGCCGAGGCCTCGGAGCCGGCGAAGTCGTCGACGACGTACGCGGTGATGGCCTGATGGGCGAACGCATACATGCTGAGCAGCTTGCCGACGAAGAGCAGCGCGGCGAGGGTGAGCGGGATCGTCCCGATCGCGACCCAGCGGCGGATGAGGCGCCGACGGCGGTTCGAGCGGAGGAGGGCTGCGGCGGTGTCGTCCTGCGCAGGCGTCACGACGCACCTCCTCCCCTGTCGTCGGCGTCTGAACATCCTATCCGCGACGATCGGGCGCGACGGGTACGGCGATGCGACGGACGCCGACCCCGGCTGATCGAGGTCGGCGTCCGTCGCGTGTGCGGTCCGGTTACTGCGCAGCCTTGACGCGGAACGTGTCGAAGGACACGCCGAGCGGCGCGGTCGCGCTCGCGGAGCGGCTGCCGCTCAGGCCCACGCCACCCGCCGGCAGCGGGGTGGTGTCGGTCGCTCGGAGCTGCCAGTCGGCGGGCTCCGCGGCATCACTCGCCCAGAGCTTCGCGACGAGGGAGACCTTGTCCGTCCCCGTCACGGCCGCCTTGAGGGTGTACGCGGTGCCCGGAGTGACCGTGACGCCGTTCAGGGTCCGGGTCGCGAGGACGGTGCCGTCGCGGTGCGCCACGAGCCAGACCGTGCCGTCCGGGCGGAGCCAGGCGCGGACGAGGTACCGACCCGCGGAGGAGTCTCGGGCGATGACCCCGATGTAGGAGCCTCCTGTGCTCGACGGCTGATCGACGCGGAAGGTCGTCTCCAGCGCCGGGTTCGGCACCGACGGGGCGTTCAGCGTCGCGTGCCGGGTGTCCCCCGCGGCCAGCTTCAGCCTTCCGGAGCCGTCGGCGACGCTGGCCGCGGCTGCGGACCCGCCGGCGATCTTCCAGGCGCCGCCGGCGAGGGCTTCGCCCCAGCCGGGACCGGCCGTGCGGTCGAACTCGTCGCTCGCGAGCGGCGCGGGCTCCGCCACCACGGCTTCCCGGGTGGTCGTCGCCGAGCCCCCGACGTCGTCCGTCACGGTGAGGGTGACCGTCCGCGTGCCGGCGGTCGCGTAGGTGTGCGTCGCCGACGCGCCTTCGCCGGTCGTGCCGTCGCCCCAGTCCCAGCGGTAGCTGCGGACGGTGCCGTCGGCGTCCGTCGATGCCGACGCGTCGGCCGACACCGTCAGCCCCGAGGTCGAGAGCGTGAACGAAGCCGTGGGCAGCGCGTTGGCGCCCTGGACGAGGACCGGTTTCGTGACCGATCCCATGAGGCTCTGGCTGTCGGTGATCGTGAGCTTGACCGCGTACGTGCCGGGCTTCGCGTACGTGTGCGACGGCGTCTTGCCGGTGCCCGTGGACCCGTCGCCGAAGTCCCAGCGGTAGTCCGAGATCGTGGCGGAGCCGGGCGGCACGGACGTGCTCGCGTCGAAGGTCGCGGTGAGGCCGCTTGCCGCGGCCGTATAAGCGGCGACGGGGGCTGTGGAGCCATTCCCGACGCTGTAGTGGGTCTTGACCTGTCCCGCGGTCAGGCCATACGGGTAGACCGCGAACTCATCGACATTGCCGACCAGGTGGGCATCGCCGGCAAGGTTGGCAGGGGCGGCAAGCGTCTTGGTCGGCTCATTCGCCCAACCCTTCAGCCTGCCACCGCCAATCTTCCAGTACCCGTTGAAGTCCTGCGCTTTGGTGACGGTAGGGAGCTGGCCGTCGAGCTTTCCGTCGATGAAGAGCTTCATTCCCTCGGGGCTCACCGACGCGACGACATGATGCCAGCGGTTGTCGTTGTATGCCGTCGCGGTCGTGAGCACTTTGGTGCCGTCGTTGTATACCCCGAAGTTCAGGCGGCCATTGTCTGACATGTAGACGGTTCGGTCGTAGTTCTTCGAGAAGAAGCCAGCGGCCGAGCTCTCGAAGTCGAACAACACGCCGCCCGCGGTCGTCGAGGTCTGGAACCACATCTCGGCCGAGAACGATGCTGGCGCCGCGGCCTTCGTGGTCGTGTCGACTCGTCCGGTCTCTGTCCCGTCGAGGGCTGTCGCCCCGGCCACGCCCTTCGGCACGCCTGATGACCGAGGCGTCGCTCCTGAGCGGATGAGCGGGCTGTTCGTACCTGCCACATCCTGCGCGACGGTTCCCAACGGGTAGTACAACTGGGGGCCGTCAGCGAGCACGGCGTTGGAGTACGCAGGTGTGGACGCGCCCGCCGTGGCGGTCGTCGTCTTGCTCGAAACCGTGTGGCCGTTGCTGTCCGTGGCGGTGAAGGTGTACTGCTGCTGTGCGCCGACCGGAGCCGTCGTGTCCTCGAAGCTGACTGCGGGCAGGTTCCACCACGTGGAGTCCACCTTGGTGGTGAACAACGGGGTGGTCGAGTCGGCGCGGCGCAACTCGTATGTGAGCGTGAGATCGTCACGGTCCCAGTTGGCGGGAATGGTGACCTTCACGCGCCCGGGGGTGAGCGAAGTCGCGGTCGGCACCCACTTGTCGCCGGAGAGGCGCGGTCCGTCCTTCGGGCCCTCTGGAGGGGTGGTCGAGAAGCGGACGAGTCCTTCGAACTGTCCGTTGTTGACGGAGCGGAACTCGCCGCCGATGGAGATCATGTTGCCGGTGCCGGTGATCGACAACCCGGCCTGACCGAGTCCTGTGGTGGTCCCGACCGCCCAATCGGGTGACCAGGCGTACGGCGACGGGGCGGGCGTGCCGCCCCAGTCCTTGCGACTGGGCGCGGTCGGCGCGGGTGCCAGCGTTCCGCGAGCATCCGCCGTGTACGCCTCGGAATAGCGGTGTACGCGGGGAGCCTGCTCCGGGTGGAGTCCCAGAGTTTCGCATGAATGCGTGTGGCTGGTCGTGTAGACGACCTTTCCCGTGGAGTAGACGCCGTAATGGTCGCCGAGGCAATCCGCGATCCAGCGCACCTTACCGGTGCCGGCCTCGGCGGCGAAGGTGCCCTCGAGGCTGCCCGTCGCCGCGTTGGCGAAGCCCCAGCCTGTGCCGTACACGCCGGTCGCGTCGGTGGCGAGACCGAACGTCCCGGCCTTGCCGGCGTAGATGCCGGAGCCGGCGCCGTTCTTGACCGTCTTCGCCAGCTCCCACTCGGTGTTGAGGGCGCCCGTGGTCTTGTCGACGGAGGCGCTGCCGCGCATCTCGGTGTTGCCGTTGACCTGGGAGAAGCGTCCGCCCACGATCGTGTCCGCGCCGGCAGGGTCCATGACCATGGCATCGACCTGGAGGTCGGTCTGCGGGGCCCACGGACGGAGGGCGCCGTTGGTGGTGTCGAAGGCGGCCAGGTTCTTCCGCGGCGAGCCGTTGGCCTGGGTGAACAGGCCGCCCGCGTAGACGGTCGTCCCCGAGGTCGCCAGCGCATAGACGCCGGATCCGCCGATGGAAGGCACGAAGCCCGGGACGAGCTCACCGGTCTTCGCGTCGATAGCCGCGATGTTCCAGCGGTCCTTGCCGTTGACCTTGTTGAACGAGCCGCCGATGTAGATGCGGGAGCCGTCTGGCGAGGCGGCGACGGCCTTGATCACGCCGTTCACCTGCGGGGCGAACGGCAGCAGCGCACCGGTGTCGATGTTGTAGGCGAGGACGTTCGAGCGCGCCGTCAGTGCGGTCCCGGGAGGGGCCTTCGGCTCGCGGGCGTTGTCGAACTTGCCGACCGCGTACACGATCGAGCCGATCGTCGTCTGCGCCCAGACGTACCCGTTGTCGATCTGCACGGTCGGGATCGGATCGGATGTGACGACGTTCTCATCCCGCTGCAGCAGCGGAGGCAGTCCGCCCGGATCGTCGGCAGCCGCGGCAGCACCGCCGCCGAGGGCGACCAGCCCCGCGGTGACCATCACCCCCACGATCGCCCCAGCCACGCCCGTGCGTGCGCGCTTCCAGACAGCACTGTTCCCCATGTGTGTTCCCCAGTCATTCGATGGCCGACCCCACGTCGGCACGACATCGTCGGACGATCGACCGCGAGAGCTCCCCCAGAGATGCTCGGACCGCGGCGGTTCGTTCCGACGAACCCCCACCGAAGGCACAGAAGCCTCCGACAGGTAACACAATACCATCGCCGGACGCGGAGTACACGCCGTACCGCACGGATGCCGGGGTCTCGAGGTTTGTCAGGGGGTGTCGAGGGGAGCGTGCCGCCCCGCGCGAGGCGCGCGAAGACCTCGGAGTCGGGCGACCAGGATCGTCGCGCGGGTGAGCTCCACGCCGAGCGCGGCGAGGACGACCAGCGCGGCGACCCAGTACAGCTCGATCACGTTCCCCACCTCGCCGGCGTCGGCGTAGGCGGTGGTGCTCGACGGTGCGGCGGGGAGGGCTGGGGCGACATCCGCCTCCCGGTGCTCGTACCCGACGCCGAGCTGCCCGGCGATCGTCTCGAGGTTTCCCTCGTCGATGACGGAGAGTGCATCGGAACCCTGGTACTGGATGTACTCGGAGCCGTTCTGGTCGAGCCCGCCTGTCGTGACGCGCATGGGACCGCCCTCCGTCGTGCCGTACCCGAAGACGGCACCCGCGTCCGTGTAGCGCGCGCTGTCGGCGAAGGACTCCGGGGCGGACCCCGTGGTCTGCTCGCCGTCGCCGAAGTAGAAGACCATGCGCGAACGGTCCGGCGATGACTCCGCTGCGGCGGCGAGGGTCTCGCTCAGCAGTGGAGCGGCCACGCCGATCGAGCTGCCGCGCGACTGGCTCGTGACCTCGGGGCGCAGCACGTCGAGTGAGCCGAGCAGGGCGGTGGTGTCGGTGGTCAGCGGGATCCTCAGCTGGGCTGCCGCATCCGAGGTGAGGAGGGCGAAGCGGGCTCCCGGGTACTCCTCCACGAGCGCGCGCACGTCGGCGCGCACACCGTCGAGTCGGGGAGAGCCGTCGTCCCAGTCCTCGGCCACGATGCTCGCGGTCGTGTCGACGACGAGCACGATGTCGGTGTCGGTCGCCAGGGTCTGCGTGGAGCCTCCGGGAAGCCCCGGCCGCAGCAGCATCACGGCGCAGGCGAGCACCATCACGAGCCGCAGCGTCCACAGCGACCGGTGCACGGCGAGAGCGCGTCGGTCGGTCACGACCTCGCCCCCGGCACGCGGAGCGCGCACGAGCATCCAGACGGCCACGCCGGCGACACCGGCGCACAGCAGCAGGATGAGGAACACGGGGAGCACGGGCTGGAAGATCACAGGCGCACCCTCCAGACCAGCACGATGAAGCCGAGCGCGAGGACCGACAGGACGGCGATCCACAGGTTCGGGGTGTCCGTCCAGACCACCTGCGCCTCGCCGCGCAGTGCCGTGGCCTCCTGCTTCTGGACCTCGTCGATGATGTCCCCGACCGTCGTCGTGTCGCGGAGCCCGTAGGCGGCGCCTCCCGTGGCCTCGGCGGCGGCGGCCAGCTCGGCGCTGACGTCGGCGTCCTTGCCCTCGACCGGGTTGATCGCGAACACCCGCACGTCCTTCGAGGCCGCATACGCCGCGGCCTCGTCGAGCGTCACGATCGAGGCGCCGTTGATCTCGTTGTCCGTCGCGAAGATCACCGACCGGGACCGGTCGTCGTCCGGGTGATCGAAGCCCATGGTGCAGGCCGCGAGTCCGTCGCCGATGAGGGAGGCTCCGTCGCCGTTGAGCGTGCCGAGCCAGTGCTCCGGGATCTCGTCCACGTAGTCGAAGCTCGACATCATGCTCGCGAGGTGCTCGCGGATGAAGTCGTAGTCGTCGGTGAGGGGGAAGATCTGCACGGGGGAGCTGTTGAAGATCGTCAGGCCGATGCGCTCGCCCTCGAAGCCGTCGAGCAGCTCGTCGAACACGGAGAGCACCTCGACGTCGACCTCCGACATCGAACCCGACACGTCCAGGCACAGCATGATGTCGCGGCTCGTGTCGACGGGTTGGACCGTCTGGGCGGACATCGGACGCGCGGCCACGACGCCGGCGGCCAGCGCCGCCCCCGCGCCGAGGGCGAGCAGTCCCGTCAGGGCGACGGCGCGACGGGACAGCGCCTGGCGGAAGGATGG